>NZ_OZ007017.1:2545498-2863686 GCF_963931465.1 Erysipelatoclostridium sp. An173
GAGCGCTTTGGATTTTTAGTTTTAAATCTTTTTCAATATATCGATAAATTGATGATTTTAAATGTTCCAGTTTTAAATTAGGAATTACTGATATTGGCATATAAATAATTTCCAAAGCATAGGGTCGATTGTCTAGCTTTCTAAATCTTATAATATGATAAACAAACGAACCTTCTTCAATTTGTAATTTTTTCGATATATGCTCATCGCTTGGAATAACTTCAAAAACAATTATCTCTGTTTCAATTTTTTTAATTCCTTCATAACGTTGTGTCAATCCTTTAGTAAAAAGATTAGCTTTATTAGGCGAATCAGAAGACGGATCATAATCCTTAACAAAAGTTCCAGCCCCTCGTCTTCTAATTATCAATCCCTCTTTAACCAAAATATCCAGAGCTTTTTTCATTGTTTCTTTATTACAATGATATGTCACACATAATACATATTCATATGGGAGTTTTTGTCCATAGGTGTATTTGCCACCTTTTATCTTGGATCTAATATCATCTGCAATTTCGATGTATTTTACCATGATACCCCTCCTAGCTGCTCTCTAATTTAAAAATACCATACTTTTAATAAATTTGCACGGACTTTTTAATTATTTAACATCTAGATAAATCAATCAATAAAAAAACATTAAGAACTTGCATTTTTTAAACAAAACAAAAAAGCCCATTAGGGCTTTTTATAGATAACTATTATTTAGAATCAATAACTTTAATTGCTGCTTTTAATACATTTTCACCATTCATCATTCCATAATCGCGCATTTCGATTACTTCTATAGGTGTAGTTGTTTTTGTTTTTAATCCTTTTAATTCATGACGAACTTGTGGGCCTAACATTATAACATCCCATTCATCCAATTGAGTAGCTGCATCTGTAATTGGTAAAGCAATGATTTTAGCATCAATACCATCAGCTTCAGCAGCTTTTTCCATTCTTTGTACTAGCATGCTTGTAGACATTCCAGCATTACATACCAATAAAATTTTGTACATAAAAAAATTACTCCTTTCACATCTAATTATTTAGTTTTCTATGTACTTATATTATAACACTTTCATATATTATTTCTATCAATTTTATTAAATATTTTTGACGCGTGTTACTAATATTTCTTATATTTATTTAATTATAATTTCCTTTACAATTGTATTATCAAATTCTTTAATAATAAATTTATCATCTTCATAAATACCATAACTATTCCTTCCCTCTTTAGGCAAAGAAATTGATGATGGATTTATAATATAAATCCCATTTTCGCACTTAGCTACTGGTCTATGAATATGACCATAAACAAAAATATCACCCTCATTTAAATTAGGTAAATTTTCTTCATTAAATAAATGACCATGACTTAAAAAGAAATGATGTCCATCAACATCAATTGTTGCATAATCTGCCATCATCGGGAAATCAAGAACCATCTGATCAACTTCTGCGTCACAATTTCCTCTAACAGCAATAATTGTATTCTTTAAATCATTCAAAACAGGTATAACCTTCTTAGGTGCATATTCTTTCGGTAAATCATTACGAGGCCCGTGATATAATAAATCGCCTAATAAAATTAACTTATCAGGCTTTTCATTATAATAAGCTTCTAGTGCTTTATTTAAATAATAATATGATCCATGTATATCGGATATAAACATTAATTTCATTTTAATTCCCCTCCACCGGATAACGTACTATAGTTTTTAAATCTTCAGGTGCTACTTTTTTAGGATTATTTAAATATATTTCATGATGAAATCCACTTAATTTTAAATTAGCTACCGTAATATACTCCATTAACTTTTTAGTAGAATTTATTTCTGTGTTATAGGGACCAATATGTAACATCTGTAAACATTCCCCTTCTTCGAATTCCTTTAAATAAATATCCAAAGAAAAAAAACTCTCTGTTTTACTAAACAATTTTGCTTTAGCCTCCTCAAGCATTTCATTTGTTAATATATCAGGTTGAGGCATCAATAATGTATACTTAATCATTTTTTTACGTGTTACATCAAAATGACTGTTATCATACGTATCCCAAATTCCTTCAAGTTTAGCACCACTAAATTGAATATTTTCCATCAAATAATATTCTTTTAAAATTTTATTTAAGCTAAACATCAGTTCTGACTTAAGTTTAAATTCTGCAACGGTAGGATTTCCAACCCCATCAACAGCAATGTATTTCATTTTAGGCACCATTAATCGGCTTATTTTTTTAGTCGTAGCTCGATACAATTGTGAATATTTCTTTTTAATATCATATTTATCCATCGCATCATCCCCTATCTTTAAACTATTATATAACTTTTGCCTAAAATTACCACTTAAAAATCGTAAAGTTTCAATTCACAAAAATACTAGCTTCTATAAAAGAAGCTAGTATTCAAATCATCCGGTTAGTTACTACCTCTACGTTATTAAAGCCTGCTATCCAAACCTATTTCCCATTTTAAACACGTTTAATTGTTTTAATCACAATTGGCTCATTTGGGCAATCTTGAAAATTTCTTGACGCATTAGCAATTTTATCAACTACTTCCAATCCATCAGTAATTTTACCAAATGCTGCATATTCACCATCTAAATGTGGTGCTGCTTCGTGCATAATAAAAAATTGTGATGATGCCGAATCTGGTATCATTGTTCGTGCCATTGATAACACTCCACGAGTATGTAACAAATCATTTTTCACGCCATTACTGCTAAACTCGCCTTTAATACTTGGTGCTTCATGATGGTTAAAACTTGCATCATATCCGCCTCCTTGAATCATAAATCCAGGAATAACGCGGTGAAAAATTAATCCTGCATAAAAATCTTGATCAATTAAATCTAAAAAATTCTTTACAGTTATTGGTGCAACTTCAGGATATAATTCTCCTTTCATTACATCTCCATTTTCCATTTCAATTACAATATTTACAGTTTCCATTTTATTCTCCTTTATCAACAATTCTCGCTTCAATTAATTCACTTTGCATTTTCTTATCTTTTCTTTTCTTATTTAAAAATAATAAAACAAGAATAATAAGTGCCAATACTATTAATACCCAAATAATCGTATCAACCAATTTAAATTGATATGCTGTCGCTACGATCAAACACAAATTTATAACTTCAAACGTTCCTGATAACTTATGTTTTCCATTCACCAGAAAGTTTAACGCTAAAGCTGTACAAACAAACATGCTAATTACCAAAACAACTTCCACAGTCAACGCCTCCTTTTTTCATATCATATCATGCTTACACTTAATAAAACAACTTCTATTTAAAATATCTTAAACATATCCAATTATCACAAATATAATTTTTACTTATTAATTTTATCACAACTAATTAAATCATAATTTTTTTAATACTTATGTAATTTTTGATAAAAAGATAGAAATTTAAGAATAATATATTTGCTAATCTATCCTTCATTTATGAAATACATTTTTTACTGCAAAAAGGGGCACTTTGTTGCCCTTATCCATCATTTATTTTTACTTTTTAAATTATTTAATTATTTATGATACGGCTCATTTTTCATAATTTTAAATGCTCGATAAATTTGCTCTACCAAAACCAAACGCATTAATTGATGCGGAAAAGTCATTTTTGAAAAACTTAAGCGTAAATCAGCTCGATCTAATATTTCTTCACCATGGCCTAAAGAACCACCAATAACAAAATCAATCGTACTTTTTCCTGAAATCATTGCACTTTCCATATTATTAGCTAACTCAACTGAATCTAACTGTTTTCCATCAACATCCAATAAAATAACATAATCATCTTGTTTGATTTTATCTAACATCCTTCGTCCTTCTTTAGCCTTTATAATTGTCTCCTCAGACAAAGAACAGTTATTAGGAATACTTTCATCGCTAACTTCATATACTTCAACTTTACAATATGCTTGCAATCTTTTTAAATATTCTTTTATCCCTGCTACTAAATACTTTTCTTTTAATTTTCCAACACAAATAATTTTAATCTTCACGTTTGCCTCCACTAACTACATCAACTTGACTAGCTACTTTAATATTTTCAAAATCAACACCATTTTCGATAAAAATCTGATGATAGGTAGCCAAAGCTTTTTCTTTTGTATTGGCTTCTTCACTTAAATGTGCTAAAACAATTTCCTTAGTTTTATCCCCAATCATCTCAACCATCAATCGAGCACTGTATTCATTGTTTAAATGTCCAGTGTCACTTTGTATTCTTTGTTTTAAAAAAAATGGTCGTTTAGTTGCCATTAACATCTCAATATCATGATTACTTTCAATAATATAATAATTTAGATTGTGAAGATACTGACGATTTTTTTGCGATACATAACCAGTATCAGTCATATATAAAATATTTTCTTTACTCCCTTCAATTACAAAAGCCAATGGGCTTGTTGCATCATGAGAAATACTTAAGGGCAATATTTTATATCCACTTAACTGTATTTCTTGATACGGCTTTAAAATATGGCTATCGTCAACATCTTTTATACACCCTTTTCCACAAAAACAGATTTTAGTGTCAAAAATACCAATATTTTTATTATGGTCATAATGATCATGAGTTAATAAAACAACATTAATATTGCTTTCATCAAAACCCAGACTTTTTAATTTGAATAACAATTGTTTCCTAGTGATACCACAATCTATCAAAATGCCAACCCCATGGTCAAAAATAAAAGTACTATTTCCCTTTGAACCGCTTGCTAATACATGAAATTCCATTTTTCCTCCTCTTTATTTACAATATTATACAAATAAACATAAATAAAAACAATTATTTTAATCTCATCAAAATGCAAATTTAATTTTAACGTAAATTATTTCTATAAATAAAAAAAGTATCATCATTACTATCATTTGTGATAAAATATTAAATAAAGGGGGATTTATTATGCCTAGAATAATTACAATTGCCAGAGAATACGGTTCTGGTGGTCGCTTAATTGCACAAAAAGTAGCCGAAAAAGTTGGTTTATTCTACTACGATAATGAAGTAATTGATTTAGCGGCAAAAGAAATGGGAATGGATGTTGATGCAATTCGTAAAGTTTCTGAACAAAAATCTTCAAGCTTTATGTATACAATGTCGTCAGCAGCGTTCAGCTTACCTTTAAATGACCAAGTTTTTGTTATGCAATCTAAAATCATACGCCATCTAGCTAATCATGATTCATGTATCATTGTTAACGGATGTGCCGACTATATTTTAGAAGATTATGATGATGTTTTAACCATCTTTATTCACGCCCCATTAGAGTCAAGAATCCATCGTGTTAAAGAAGTATATAAAGAACAACATGATGATTATAAAAAATATGTCATGAAGCGCGATAAAGGACGTAGTAATTATTATAACTACTATACCACTAAAAAATGGGGTCATTTAAAAAACTTTGATTTAACAATCAATAGTGATTTAGGTATCGAACGAGTTGCCCAAATTATCGCTGATATCTATCTTCAAGATAAAAAATAAACAACAAATATGCTTTTCTATGCTTATTTAAAACCAATTTAAATAAGCTGAAAATACTCTTGCTGCTGTTTCTCCTGCTTTCCCATTGCAGATCTAATGATTGCCTTTGCCCGAGAAGCAGCAGCTAGGGATTAATAGCTATAATTTTATTTACATAATATTTCAAGTCTTATTTTTAAATAAGATTTTTTATTTTGCACAAAAAAAGAGGCCGAAGCCTCAATCGATTATTTTAAACCGTATTTCTTATTGAATTTTTCTACTCGTCCATCAGCACTAGCAAATCTTTGTTTACCAGTATAGAAAGGATGACAATTAGAGCAAGTATCAACACGTACTTCGTCTAATACTGATCCTGATTCAAATTCGTTTCCACAAGAAGTACAAACGACTTTTACTTTTTTGTAATTTGGATGAATTCCTTTTTTCATTTTCTCAATCTCCTTCCGCCTTATAGTCCTTTGACTACAAAGTAAGTTGCCATAGTATAATAACATTAAAATATTAAGATTTCAAGACATTTTTTCTAATTTATCAATTAATCTTCAACTTGGCGTCTTGTAATGACCGCACCAAGCGAAATTAACTTATGATCAATATTTTCATAGCCACGATCAATGTGATAAACATTACCAATTTCAGTAACACCATCTGCCAATAATGCAGCAACAATCAATGCCGCCCCACATCTTAAATCAGTTGCATAAACTCGATTACCATGCAATTTAGTTGGCCCATTGACATAACACATCGCTTCTTCTTGATCAATTTTCGCTCCCATTGAATTTAACTGATAACAATGTCCAAATCTTTCTGGATAAATAGTTTCTACCACCTGAGAAACTCCTTGACATTGCGTCAACAATGCTGTTAATGGCTGTTGTAAATCAGTTGCAAAACCTGGATACACTTGAGTACGAATATCCACTGGTTTTAAGTTTTCTATACCACCATGAACAATTATACTATCACCAATTATATCCATTTTTACGCCGACTTCTTTCAGTTTTGAAGTAACCGCCTCTAAATGTTGTGGGATAACATTTTGAACAATCACTTTTTCTCCAGCCGCAGCTGCTATAATTAAAAATGTTCCAGCTTCGATACGATCAGGAATAATTTCATGATAGCATCCATCAAGTTTTTCTACCCCTTCAATAGTAATCGTATCAGTACCAGCGCCACGAATTTTAGCTCCCATTTTAGTAAGCAAGTTGACTACATCGATAATTTCTGGTTCTTTAGCTGCATTTTCAATTGTTGTTTTTCCTTCAGCTTTAACCGCTGCTAATAAAATATTAATAGTTGCTCCTACTGAAGCAAAGTCTAAATAGATTTTATTTCCTACTAAACGTTCTGCCTCAATTGTATAAGTTCCATTTTCACAATAATTAACAGTCGCCCCTAAAGCTTCAAATCCTTTGATATGTAAATCAATTGGACGAGGCCCTAAAAAACACCCACCAGGCATTTTCATAGTAACTTTTTTACATTTCCCAAGTAATGCCCCCATTAAATAATAAGAAGCTCTAAGTTTATCAACAGCTTCGCTTACTAATGGTTTATTTATTAAATTTGATGGATCAACAACAAGCTCTCCATCACCCTTTATAACTTCACAATTCAATTCTTTCAATAATACTCCTAATGCATCTACATCAGAAATATTGGGTACACCATATATAGTCACAGGACTATCCGCTAAGACAATCGCAGGAATTAAAGCTACGGTAGCATTTTTCGCACCACTTATAACCACTGTTCCATTTAATTTATGTCCGCCTTCAATAGCAATTACCTCACTCATTTTAGTCCTCCTTTATTTTTTTCTACGTTACTACTATATATTAAATTATAGGCAAAAACAACCTAAATTTAAAATTTAATTTCACAAATGATTTTAGTCAAATCTAACTTATCACCAAAATAAAACAAATGAGTTTATACTATTTTAAAACCAAACTTTATAACCGTCAATATAAGTTTAAAACTATCCTAAATGAATTATAATATGATATTATATAATTAGAAAAAACTTCCCACCCCATCATTGTTTTATTTAAAAAATAGCCATCAAAGACGTAAAAAGGAGGTTTTCATTATGCCAGCAATTGACTGGAACTATCTTTCTTTTCTTAGCGCCCTAGTTTTATTTATAATCTATTTTAAAAACCGTAATAATTATGAATGGTTTTTTACTTGTGATTATTTATTTTCTCTCACTTTAGTCATTGTAACATTAGTTAATAGATATTCTAAAACAACAAATTTCTATATAACAATTCTTAGTCTGCTTATATTAACAGCTGCTTTAATCATTCAAATTCGTGGTCGACATCTATATCGAAAATATAATAATTTAATTGACTATGAAAAAAGAAATGCACGAAGAAAAAAAGCCTTTAAGATAATAAGCATTATCATAATCATCATGTTTATAATAACCATTTTTGATAAAATTCAAAAAGCTCTCTTTTAAATCTTGGCTCGGCCAAGATTTTTATTTACAAAAAAAGAATCCCACAATTAAGTGAGATTCCCAAATTTAAATATCTTCTATTATGCTTTACCAATGCATCCAAAGATTTCCATTTTTTCTTTAACACATTGTTGAATAGCTGCAGCACCTGGTGCTAATAATTTACGAGGGTCAAATCCTTTACCTTCTAAATCTTTTCCAGCTTCAATGTATTTTCTTGTTGCTTCTTGGAAATATAATTGACATTCAGTATTTACATTGATTTTAGAAACACCTAAGTTGATTGCTTTTTTAATCATATCTTCAGGAATTCCAGTTCCACCATGTAATACTAATGGCAATTTTCCAGTTTCTTGTTGGATAGCATCTAATGCATTAAAGTCTAAACCTTCCCAATTTTCTGGATATTTACCATGAATATTTCCAATACCAGCTGCTAAGAAATCTACTCCTAAATCAGCGATCATTTTACATTCTTTTGGATCGGCTACTTCACCTTTTCCGACAACACCGTCTTCTTCACCACCGATAGATCCTACTTCTGCTTCTACAGAAACACCTTTTGCATGGCATAATTCAACGATTTCTTTAGTTTTTTCAATGTTTTCTTCAATTCCATAATGAGAACCATCAAACATGATTGAAGAGAAACCAGCATCTAAAGCAGCTTTAGCTCCTTCATAGCTACCATGGTCTAAGTGTAAAGCTACAGGTACAGTAATTCCTAATGAATCAACCATTGCTGATACCATAGCTGCTACTGTTTTATAACCAGTCATATATTTAGCAGCACCTTCAGATACTCCTAAAATTACTGGCGCTTTTAATTCTTCTGCAGTTAAAAGAATAGATTTTGTCCATTCAAGATTATTAATGTTAAATTGACCAACTGCATAATGTCCTTCTTTTGCTTTATTTAACATTTCTGTTGCTGAAACTAATCCCATAATAAATTCTCCTTTTCTTTTTTCTGTTATAATAATACTATTATTTCCTCTAAATTTCCATAAAAACAATGAGTTTTTTTTAGTTAAAAAAAGAAAATGACACTTAATCAAGTCATTACCAATAGAAAACAGCCATACAAAACAGATACCAGTGGGAAATATATCGTTTTATGGTAAATACATCGTGTCATTTTCTTTAGATACAGGAGAGATAGTACTAAAACATATATTTGGAGAACAATTAGAATAGCAATCACTCCTAACAGCCTTTTAAAGCCGGTCAAAATATTTTGACAGTTTTATTATATTATATTTTATTATTATGTCAATAATATTTTATCATTAACATTTACATAAAAAGGTGTGCTCCCACATAACACACCTTCTAATCTCTTAAAACCGTTTTATCTATAAAATTATCTTTAGAAAAATAACACAGCGTTATTCCTAAAGCCATTGATAAATTTAATGAGTCTATTTTATCTGTATGTGGTATAAAGATTGATTGACCATAATTCAAATATTCATCAGGTAAGCCACTGCTTTCATTACCAAATACTAATGAATATTTTTTTTCAGGTATTTTAAAACGATGGATATTTTCAGCTCCCTTTAACATCAAAGGATAAATATTTCGATCAGGATATTTAGCTAAATATTCATCAAAACTATCATAATAAGCAAAATTAATATTAAATACTGCCCCCATCGAAGAGCGAATTACTCGAGGAGAAAACACATCAACCCCTGGACGGATAATCGCTAAATCATTGTAACCAAAACCAAGCATAGTTCTAATAATTGTTCCCATATTACCCATATCGCCAGGATTTACCAATACCACATGATTTCCATCATTTAATACACTTGGATATTTTTTTATAATTGCTATTGCAAAACAATTATCTTTTTTAGACAACTTATTAATTGTTTTATCACTCTCAACTACTTCAATATGATGCTTTTGACAAAGTTCACTAATCAAAGCTACTCCTTGGTTTAAATGTGAATTACTCTTTAGATATACTCTGATTACTTGTTCAGGTTTGCTTTTTAATAATTCAATCGTCTCAAAAACTCCTAATGTATATGTATAATCAAAATCTTTTTGATATGTTTTAATTTTCATCTGATAAACCTTTCAATAAATTAATTTGTTTCTTTAGATCAGCTTGCAATGAAATAAAATGATCTTTATCATAATCCACTCCTTGATCTATCAATTCAAATAAATCATTATATTTATCATACGCTAATTCTAATAAAGAGATTTGAATTTCTAAATCTATTTCATTATTTGCATCCTGCACAGTTCGATTTATATCTTTATATTTATCTTTAAAAACTTGATCCAAATCCACTTTTTCCTTTTTCTTTTTAAACAATCCCATTATTTAAAACCTCCTTTTAATCTTTAGTTTCTAGTAACTTACAATATGATATTACTGGTTTAGGATTATCTGGATGTTTACCAACAAACTTTTCCATCCAAATCATATCATGCCATTTATTAAATTTATAACCACATTTACTAAAATAAGCAACCTGACGATAGCCATTTTTTTTATGAAAAGAAATACTATCTTGATTATCACTACTAATACAAGCATTCATATTAATGATATTTTGCTTTTTAGTGATTTTTTCTAATTCTCGATAAAGAGCACTACCAATTCCTTGACCACAATAGTTAACATCAACATAAATCGAAGTTTCTACTGCCCAATCATATGCAGCCCTTTGTTTAAAAGCTGACGTATATGCATATCCCACAATTTGATTACCATCTTTAGCTACCAAATATGGATACTTAGCCACTGTCGTTTTTATTCTTTGTTCAAACTCCAAAAGAGTTGGCACTTTATATTCAAAAGAAATTGCCGTTTTTTCTACGTAGGGCCGATATATTTCTAATAAACGCGCAGCATCTGTTAATTTAACAGTTTCAATAACAATCATATTTATCTCCTTATCTTTTGACATTATAACACGGTCAATAATATTTAAGCAAAAATATTTAGTTTAATTACTAATCAAGTTAACAACTAAAATTTCACTATGCCTAGAAGTACGCATTGCATAGCCCCAGGTTCCCATCCCAGATGTTACAATAGCATTAAAATTTCCATCAGTTTCCATTCCATAATTTAAATCATTAACATTAATTAAATTATAAAAATATTCTAGTGGAAAAATTTGACCCGCATGGCTGTGACCTGATAATTCTAAATCAATCCCTTGTTCCTTACTAATATCGTATTCATGAGGCTGATGATCTAATAAAACTAACGGCTTATCTTTATCTAAATTACTCGTTAAATTTTCAAGAGCTACACGACTTTTCACTGAATAATCTTGCCTGCCAATTAAATATATATCATCAAGTTGTACAACCTGATCAAGTAAGACCTGAACGCCAATTTTTTCTAGATTATCAACGACATTAAACTCTTTTAACGGACTACCACCTTGAAAACCAATTTCGTGATTTCCCTCAACATAATAAACCGAAAAATCTGCTGCTAATTTAGAAAAAACTTCCAGTGAATAATCAAATTCTTCTTGTGTTGTTCCTTCATCATAAATATCCCCAAGCAAAACAATTGCATCAGGATTAATTTCATTAGCTTCATCATTGATCTTATCCAAATCATCCTTACCAATAGCCGTACCTAAATGAACATCAGAAACTACCATCAATCTTTTATCTTCAAAATTTTTATTTATTTCAACATCATAAGTAGTAACAACTATGTTTTTAGCATTATAAATACCATAACCACTTAAAATAATACTAATAACCAAAGCAATTATCCCACGGCGATAAATCAATTTAAAATAACGATTTAATTTAGTTTTAAATAATATTAAATTAATAATATCAAAAACAATAAAACAAAAACACGTATTTACTAGAAAGCCAAATACATTCATACTAATCTGACATAAAAAAATCAATACTACAATAATTAAAAAAGTAATTAATTTAGCTTCCTTAACAGGACGAAAAACTAAATGGGTATGATATGTCAAATAAATAGTCATTATGGCAACTAAAGCCATTTCCATTAATGTAAACCAACTCATAAGCCATCTCCTTCGATAAAACATTATACCACAGATTAGAATTATGTTATAATACTTTGCGAGGTGAAACAAATGCACAAATTAGCTTGTCCAAAATGCCATCAGGCACTAATCCAAGAAGGAAACTCATATAAGTGTATCAATAATCATTGTTACGATATCGCAAAATCTAAATATATCAATCTATTATTAAACCCTGATAAAGCTTCTAATAATCCTGGCGACAGTAAAGAAAGCTTACAAGCTAGAAAAGCTTATTTAACTAAAGGATATTATGATATTATATTAAATAATGTTATTAGTCTTATTAATAAATATCAAAACAATCAACAATTAGAAATATTAGATTTAGGTTGTGGTGAAGGTTATTATACTAATGGTTTAAAGAACGCTTTTAAAAATGATAATATTTATGGTTTAGATATTTCTAAAGAGGCTATTAATATGGCTACAAAATATACTAAAGATATCTATTGGATTGTCGGTAATAGTAAAAATATCCCAATCTTAGATCATTCACTTGATTTTATTACTGCTCTATTTACTGTAGTTAATCAAAAAGAACTAGAAAGAACTTTAAAACCTGGTGGTTATATTATTCATGTAACTGCTAACCCTAATCATTTAATTGAAATCAAGGAACTGATTTATGATGAAATCAAAGTCAAAAGTGATAAATATATTCGTTTAGATTTTAAAAACGTTGAATCTTTTGATTTAGTTAAAACTATTGAAATCCCAAATCGTGAAGATGCTTTAAATCTATTGAAAATGACACCACATTATTACCATATCAAAAAAGAACGCCGTAGCGTTCTAGATACTCTTGATAAATTAAATGTCACAATTGATGTTAAAATAACAGTTTATCAAGTATAACTGTAAAACTTTGTTTTACTAATAATAAATATATTAATATTTGTATTAACAAAACGATTGGAACACCCCATTTAAAAAGGGGTGTTTTAGTTTTATGTCTAAAAACATACATTGCAATAAGTGCTCCTACTCCACCACCAGCTATCGTTACAGCAAAAAGTGTTTTTTCAGATATTCGCCAATAATGATGTTTGGCTTTATATTTATCAGCTCCATATAAAATAAATGCAATAACATTAACAATAAGTAAATATATATAAATATGTCTATCCATCATAATACCTCATTTAGACAAAAAGATTGAGAAAATCTCAATCTTTTACTTTGAATAAAAAAATCTAACCATCTTAACAACATTCATCCGACTTTTTTCAAAAATAATCCGGGCTGGAATTCTTTTTAACTCCCCGCAATCTAAAAAGATAATCACCAGACCCTTTTTAGTTTCTTCATATCCAACAATAGTGACCCAATGCCACAAATCATCACGAACCGCTCGACGCCGATGAGTTAAAATCAATAATCCTAATGGATGACCATCATCAATACTGGCACAAACAATTTTACTTGCATCAACCACTCGAGGACGACGAATGATTTGATAACTACAATCATTTAATAATTTACTAAGGCGACGGGCATAAAGATAAACATAAGGAAAACCTCGTTTACCAGGTTCCATTACCTTAAACATTTCATTCATATAATCAAGATACTCTCGCTTATCAAATTCCGTTTCCTTTTTAGTATAATATATGAAAATATCTGTAGCACTAACACTGGCACAACCTGCTTTTCTAGCCCATGAATCAATAAACCAGTCTTGATTCCCACCATGACCTATTAATTGTTTATTTTCATATACTTTAGGATAATCTAAAATCATCCCGTCCACCTCCTTTGTGCTTATTTAGCTTCTATTACCGCTTTTCTTACAGCTGGTACAACTCTTTTATCAAAAGCATCAGGAATTATATAATCTTCTTTTAACTGATCTTCAGGAATAATATTAGCAATCGCTTTAGCACAAGCTATTTTCATTTCTTCAGTAATATTATCAACTCGTCCATCCAAAGCCCCTCTGAAAATACCTGGGAAAACTAAAACGTTATTGATTTGATTTGGATAATCACTACGTCCTGTTGCTACTACCCGAGCCCCTGCTTCTAACGCTAATGATGGTTCAATTTCTGGTTGTGGGTTAGCCATGGCAAAAATTATCGCATCATTGTTCATTGTTTTAACCATTTCAGGTGTTAATACATTAGCTGCTGATACTCCAATAAATACATCACTACCTTTAATAGCATCTACTAAAGTACCATGCATTTTATCTAAATTAGTTACTTTAGCAATTTCTTCTTGAGCGTTATTCATCCAGCTTTCACCAGTACATACAATCCCTAAACGATCTACCATAGTAATGTTTTTAACGTCTAGTTGTAATAATAATTTACAAATACTAATTCCTGCACTTCCAGCACCATTAATAACCACTTTAACTTCACTCATGTTTTTCTTAACTAATTTTAAAGCATTAATCAATCCAGCACTAACTGCTATTGCTGTACCATGCTGGTCATCATGGAATACTGGAATATCTAATTCTGCTTTTAAACGTTCTTCAATTTCAAAACAACGTGGTGCACTAATATCTTCTAAATTAATACCCCCAAAACCAGGTGCAATATATTTTACTGCTTTAATAATTTCTTCTGTGTCTTGAGTATCTAAACAAATTGGATATGCATCAATATTGGCAAATTCTTTAAATAATACCGCTTTACCTTCCATAACAGGCATTGCTGCTTTAGGCCCAATATTTCCAAGTCCTAATACTGCACTTCCATCAGTTACAACTGCAATACTATTGCCTTTACCTGTTAATTCATAAGCCTTATCTTCATCTTCTTTAATAAGAGTGCAAGGTCTTGCTACTCCTGGTGTATAAGCTAAAGCCATATCATCCATACTATTAACTTTTACTTTTGAAACTACTTCTAACTTACCTTTATTACTACGATGTAATTCTACTGCTTTATCATAAATATCCATCTTTACTAACCTTCCTTTTTATAATTTGTATACAAAGTCATTATAATACAAATAGTTGACTATTTGTTGTAAAAATAAAATTATTTTATCAACAAAAAAACTAATCTTGTAAAATGGTTAATTAACCATCTTATAAGACTAGCTTATTTTAATATGTTATATCACTAACAGCCCCACAACCACTACAACGATAACCAACAACAACTTCATCATAAGCTTCACTATCTTGAACCCATATTGGTCGAATATTAATTGTATATCCAGCATTTTGACTACAATTTTCACTATGACCATTTTCATATCCGCATTCATTACATATCGCCACTTCGACTTCTTCATAATGTCCAGTTGCTTCAACGTGACGTATTTCAGTTATTTCTTGCCAGCTATGATGATGAGTATTGGAATTATTATCAGATTGCTGATCATTAGAATTAGATGGTCGTTGATTAGTAGAACGCTCATTTTCAGTTTCATCATCTTCTAAAGATTCTGGGCTTGTTGCATTTTCAATTGTTTCTTCACTAACATCTGTTACTGTTCCATCACTTTTACTCACTAACTGATTATTATCACTATAAACAAAATTACCAGCATCAGCTAAAGTAATAGCTTCTTCTAAAGTGATGACATTTATTTTTTTATTAACAACAATTTCTTCAACTTCATCTTCATTAGCAGTGCTGCTTTCTTTTAAATATTCTGCCAGTTTTTTAGTTTTAGCTCCTATAGTATATTTTATTTGATAACTACCTGGAGTTGCTAAATCAACCGTCGAATCATCAACATTTATATACTTAATAATTTCACTATTACATTGAATATTATAAAAATAATTAATACCTGTAGCATTTTGAACAATATAACGATCGCTAATCCCAGTAACCAGTCCTTTTAAATCACTTTCATCATGTGTTTTTTTAATATTATTATAAATTTTATCTTCCTGTTTTTGATACACTGGTTTATCAGTCTTAAAAGTATATAAACAACCACCAATTACCGCAATTGTAATGAAACCTAAAAATACCGATGTGACTATTTGTTGTTTTTTAGTTGACCACAAAAATTTTTTTAATTTCTTTTTTATTGCCATAATGATTACCTCTTAATTTAATCTTAGCCCATCAGTTAAAAACAGTCAATTTATTTTATATCAATAATCATAATTTTATCACAACTAAAGCATAATTTTTATTAGTTTTTATAGTAATTTTAAAGATTTATGATATAACTAATAACATTATTTATATCACTAAAACATCACATATGAATATATGAGTCAAAAAAATCTAGTACCAATGTACTAGATTTTTTATGGTATTTGATTTTAAGTTAGGAAAAAAGCCCTTGGGACGGGGCTTTTTAAATATCTGTATTCTATACGGGAAAACGAATACTATTATAGATATTTGGGACAAAAATATAATAGCATATAATTAATAAAAATATTTTCAAATATTGAAAATCTATTTTCATCGTATGAAAATTTTATTAGACTGCAACTAAATAACCACCAAATTCAAAATAATCAATTTCTTCATCTTCCGATTTAAAAACAATCTTGACATATTCATCATCAATATAACGATATATTTTAGCAACTGTCCCCGGTGCCATTTCTTTTTTAAAAAAAACACTCACTTCACTAAAATACTTATTATCAAATACTTCCATTGCAATAGCATCTAAGGCCCATTCAATATAACGACTATTATTCATATGCTGGTTAACATCCACATCACTATATAAAACCTGACGTTTCATTACATATGTAAGTTCTAAGTCTTTTTTTATTTCATGATAACTTTCGATAGTATATTGATACGGTTTTAATTCCGGCATCACAATACCCGCTTTTTCCGGCTTAATAATTCTCCGATTTTTTAAATCAATCAATGTCCATAAAGAATACATAGCAGCAATTTCATCACCACATTCATCATTTACCCAATAATTACGAATGAATTGTATTCTTTTCCGATCAGCTGCTCGAGTATGCAATACAATTTTCTCATCTACTTTAATTGGTCTTTTTAAAACCATCGTTTCTTTTGACAGAACAAAACCATAATGATCTCCTAATTCAGGATTCCAAATTCCAACTTTAATCGCATTTTGAGTCGCTAAATCTGATAATTTAGAAAATAAAGCTGAAATACGATAATTCCCCTTATAATCTGCTTCCTGACATTCGACCGTTAAGTTTAAGCTTGAAACAACATTTTGCATACGACCACCCTTTTCAATTAATACTATATATAATTGTATCTATATTTATTAGAAAAACAAGTTATTATTTACTAATATTACATTAATGTTTTTTTACCATATCTATCACCAATGAAGTGTTTTTTATAAAAAATAGTAATTATAGAGTTATTTTTTTAATCATTTTTCCATTTTTATGTGTTTTTTTGCTATTTTTAATAAATTTTATATAGGCTTATTACTAATTTTCTAGTATAATAATATTATTGAAAGAAGGAGTATAATTAATGGATAATATTTTTGCTGTTTTACCTATTTTGGTATTCTTGGCACTACTATGGTTTACTTATACTAATATCTCATACGCAGTTACTTTGTATCGGGCCAAGAAAAATGATCATACATTATCTTTGTGTCTAAGTGATACTGGTAAATACTTTTATATAGCGTTATTGATCTTATATTTGATTTTATTTGTAACTTGCGTTTCTTTAATGGTGTTAGCTATTCTTAATGATATCAATGATCTTTATGCACCATTAAATATTTTAACAATCGGAACAATTATTTTCTGTTATTTGTTTCAACAAATTATCTTTGTTGGACAACGTCAAATGATGATTGGACGCGTAAAACTTGATTACCGTCGTATCAAAAGAGTTACTTATCCTAAAGAAACAAAATTACGTTTTATTTATGGACAAAAATCATATGAAACAAATATACGCTTTGTTGATGATTTCAAATTAAAAAAAGCATTACAAAAAACACGTTAAGGGATACGTTAAGTATCCCTTTTATAATTCTTTTGGCGTTCATGCCATTTTCTTTTTTTAATAACATCTTTTTGTTCACCAGCTAAATAACAGCGGTATAACTCCGAACGTTTCTTTACTTCCTGATTGATCTTTTTAAAACCAAATCTTTCAATTAAAGTTTTTTTACCAGAGAATAAATTCACGCCTAAACCTAATTGATCACCATCAATTTTTGCCCCTAACGCTGCTAACATCGTTGGATATAAATCAATAACTGAAAATTTTCTATTTTTACAATATTCACTTGAAATCGGACTATTAATAATACAATTATAAGGTGTTCTAATATAGTCATGATCTAAATGTTTAAAAAACTTTTCAGACATACTATTATGATCACCAGTAATTACAATCGTTGTATTTTCATACCAGCTTTGTTTTTTACACCAATTAATAAATTCATTAACCTGCTTAGATTGACATTCAATTACATTAGCGTATTGATTTTTATGATTCTTTTGACATTGACTACACAAATAACCATCAGGAGTATGAGTGTCAATTGTAGTAATAGAAATATTAAACGGCTGACTTCCATTAGCTAAATTGGTTATATCTTTTTTAGCAAACTCAAATAATTTTGCATCTTCAATTCCCCAAAATACAAAATAGTCTTTTGGAATCTCTCCGCTTTCAACAAAACTTTTATAATCACGAATTATATAATTACCATGCTGTTTATAAAAATTAGAGGTACCTCCAAAATCAGCATCAGAACCACAAATAAACTCATTAACATATCCATTATCTTCTAATACTTCTCCAATAGTATAAACACCACTTAAAAAACTAGAATCGTTATCATATGATTTAGCAGTAATCGGCAATAATAATGGTATTCCGGATTCTTGTGCTACCATTGATGCAATAGTCCATTGAGTACCCTCTAATGTATAACTTCCACCTAGTTTATCTTGATGTGAGAAATTTATGTTATCATTTGCTAAAACCTCTAATTCTGGCATATAAGATTCTTTTTGAGCCCCACCAGATTCTTTAGACATATATGATGTTTCTACTGATTCTAAATATAAATGAATTAAATTTCTTTTTTTATCAGGAAACGTAATATTTACATATCTAGGATCAACATAGTATTTCTCATATAAATCACTCTTTTTGACCATATCAAACACATAACTAATAATTTGATAATTATAAATCGCATAAAATAAAGCTAAAACAACAGCAAAAATCCCAATCGTAATTAGATTTTCATGAAGATATAAATTTAATCCTTCAATCGGCAAATGAAAAAGCGTCCAGCCAATAGCAAAAGTTATTACAAGGCTGCCAGGAACAGTATGAATAAACCAATCTGCATAAATTCCATCATCAGTACCATCCATCGGGACTTTAGCATGAAAAATCATTTGATTTAATGTTTTAACCGAAAAAGTAAGATTTCCCCATCTTATCGAAGCAATAATCAATACCGCTAAAAATAGCAATATTGCTCCTACTGTCTCTTCAACAGTAACTAATTCTAATAATCTTTTTAACATTTATACCAGTCCTCTGTATTATTTCTACCCATTGTAACATAGCAATATGACGAAAACAAAATATATGTGTAAGATAACACACTTTAACATAATTCATACTATTCGCGAAATATTAACTGAATATAAACAAAAAGGCACTTTCGTGCCAATAAACGTCTATAATATTATCTAAATCATCATCAATAATTTCATCCTCATCCATATTATTGACCAATTACTTTCTTTAATTTTTTTTCAAAATCACGACGTGATAACATTACTACCGCTCCACAACCTAAACATTTTATTTTAATATCAGCACCCATTCTAATAATTTGCCATTGCATTGATTTTTTGCAAGGATGCGGCTTTTTCATTTCTACTATATCATTTAATTTATATTCCATTTTTTCCACCATTCCTTAAATAAAATGCTTCAATCGTATTTTTCATTAACATTGTAATCGTCATTGGTCCAATTCCACCAGGAACCGGTGTTATACCATGAACAATATCTTTAACATCTTCAAAATCAACATCGCCACATAACCTATTATTTTCATCACGATTAATACCAACATCTAAGACAACAGCACCATCTTTAACATATTCATGATTAAAAAATTTAGCTTTGCCCACAGCTGCTATTAACACATCTGCTCGTTTACATACTTCTTTTAAGTTTTTAGTTTTACTATGAGCTATTGTTACCGTAGCGTTGTGATGTAAACAAAGTAAACTCACAGGTTTGCCTACAATATTACTTCGTCCAACAACAACAACTTCTTTACCGTCTAGATTATAATTAATTTCTTCTAACAAAACCATCATTCCTTTTGGCGTACAAGGAACTAAACTATGCTTTCCTAAAAATAATTTAGATATGTTGATTGGATGAAAACCATCAACATCTTTATCAGGATCAATAGCTTCAATAACTCGTTGTTCATCAATATGATCCGGTAATGGTAATTGGATTAAAATTCCATCTACACTATCATCACAATTTAATTTTTCAATTTCCAACAACAATTCATCTTCACTAAAAGAACTATCATGTTTATACATTAACGAATCAATTCCGATATATTTACAAGCACGTTCTTTATTTCTTACATAAGTTTGACTAGCTTGATTATCCCCTATTAAAATAACTGCTAATTTAGGAACCCGTGAATATGTTTCCTTGATCTTGTCTACTTCATCTTTTAATTTTTCTTTAATATTTGCTGAAATTTCTTTCCCATCAATAATCATATGAATAACCCCCTTTGATTATTACTCACCATTATACCAAAATAACTACTAGTTGCAAGTATCGAGATATTCTTTATATTCTTTTAAAATATGTTCCAATTGTTCAAAAGTATCAATTTTTGATAATTCATTTTTTACACGTGCTGAAGATTTAAGACCTTTAATATACCATGGAGCATGTCCTCTCATTTGAAACATCGCAATTTTTTCTGGTTCAATTTCCATTAAACGACGCCCATGAGCCAAACACTGGGCAATCTTTTCTTGATAAGTTGGTTCTGGTAAAACCTCACCAGTTTTCAACGATTCTACTATTTGTTTAATCAGCCAAGGATTCCCTAAAGCAGCTCTTCCTACCATGATTGCATCAACATTAGTTTGCTCAAACATTCTTTTTGCATCTTCAACACTGCGAATATCACCATTTCCAATTACAGGAATATTCACCGCTTCTTTTACTTGCCTAATAATATCCCAATCTGCTTTACCTTCATACATTTGTGAACGAGTTCTACCATGAATCGCAATCGCACTAGCTCCAGCTTTTTCGATTAATTTTGCTACTTCAACCGCATTAATATGATCATGATCAAATCCACTTCTTATTTTAACAGTAACTGGTTTAGAGACATTTTCAACGATTCCTTTTACAATTTCATATATTTTATCTGGATATAATAACAGTTTACTTCCAGCATCTGCCTTTAATACTTTATTAACTGGGCACCCCATATTAATATCAATAATATCACAATTAGAATGTTCATCAATAAATTTAGCAGCTTGAACCATTGTTGCTACCTCACCACCAAATAATTGAATACTTACAGGATGTTCATTTTCATCAATTTGTAACATCTCAATTGTTTTATTATTCCCATAACATAATGCTTTATCACTGACCATTTCAGAATAAACTAATCCTGCACCAAACTCTTTAATAATACGTCGAAAAGCCATATTTGTAATTCCAGCCATTGGTGCCATAACGACAGGATTTTCGATTTCTATATTTCCTATTTTAAACATTTCTCCACCTCAACGGTTATCTTAACAATATTTGAAAGAAAAATAAATATAAATGTATAAAATATTTATCTTTAACCATAATATCAATAGGTAACTTACTTTCCCCGCTATTTTCCTCCCCAAAAATAGATGTAAGTTATCTAGTTAGTTATATTCCTAAATATGTTGGTTTTCAACAATTAAAAAGAAAGGCTTCCCCCGCCTTTCTTTTTATTATTGTTTTTTACATACAAGACCACTATTTTCCTGTTGTTTTATTGTTTCATCTAATGAAACATAAACAATCTTTTTACTTTCATCAGTTGATGTAAGAACACCCGCTGCAAGTAGTTCATCAAAATCTGCTTTATCATAATCAATTTCTACATTCATTGTAATTATAGTCCCATTAACATCCCAAGATGCACTAGCTCCTTGCAATGAATTATAATCGACATTAATTGATTTCAATTGAGATAGCCAATAATCAATTGAATATTGATCACTTACATAATTAGTTACATCATAAACAACTTCTGCTTTCATAACATTTACTTTATCATTAGTTGCCTCAATAGTTGTCGTATTAGTAGTTATTTCATCAAGATTCCCTTGGCAGATAACTAAACTTTCGTCTTCGTCATCTGATTTACTATCATCTTTGTCATTATCTTCTTCTTGATTAGATACAACTTCTTTATTATTAGCTTTATCTTCATCATTATTATTGTTCATTAAAAAAAAGCCAATTCCACCAGCACAAATTACAACAACAATAGCTGCAATTATTAATTTCATTTTATTATTAGGCTTTTTATTAGGTTCAATTTCGACTTTAGCGCCACAATTAGCGCAAAACAAGTCATTTTCAGATACCTCAAAACCACACTTTTTACATTTCATCATCAATACTCCTTTTACAAAAAGAGAAAGACCGTGCTTTCTCTTTTATATTATTATATTTTTTATTGTTCTTTACATGTAAGTCCTGCATTTTCTTGTTCTTTAATTGTTTGTTCAAGTGAAATATATGTTATCTCATCTTCCCCACCACTTGTAGTAATTACACCAGCATCTGCTAATTGATCAAAATCTGCTTTAGTATAATCAATTTCAACGTTTAAAGTAATGATAGTATCATCAACATCCCATTTAGCAGTTACACCATCTAATGAGTCATAATCAACGTTAATAGATTTTAGCTGTGATTCCCAATATTCAATAGGAAATGTATCTGTTACATAATCAGTAACATCATATACAACTTCTGCTCTCATAATTTCTACTTGATCGTCACTAGATTCAATCGTTGTTGTATTAGTAGTTAATTCATCGATATTCCCTTTACAAACAGTAGTAGTTTTTTCACTGCCACCACATCCAGTAATCATAGTAGCAAATAAAAATACAAAAAATAACTTTTTCATTCTTTTCCCTCATTTCTTATGTGTTATATTATACTTTAATAATAACATTTTTTTACATTAAATAATATACTTTTACCATTATTTAACGATTTTTTAACGCAAATAATCACAGATTTATTTGATTTATAGTACAAAAAAGAAGGCACTTGCCTTCTTTTAAATCTTATTTAACAGTTCTTTTAATTCATTTTCACTAAAATCATATTTTGCATTACAAAATTGACAACATAACTGCGCCCCATGATCTTCATCAATCATTGCTTGTAATTCATCTTTACCAACTGTAATTAATGCTGATGCCATTTTTTCTTTAGAACAATCACATTCAAAGAATAAATCCTGATGTTCTGTTATTTCAACATCACTAAACAATAATTTTAATATTTCTTCCGGTGTTTTTCCCTCATTAATTAATTTAGAAACAGGTGGACAGTTTTTCACCGCTTCTTCAATATATGCTATATCTTCTTCAGTTGCTTCTGGTAATAACTGAATAATAAAACCACCTGATGATAAAATTTCATTAGTATCATTAACTAAAACACCAACTGATACTACAGAAGGAGTTTGTTCACTTACAGCAAAATAATAACTAAAGTCATCACCAATTTCACCAGTTTGTAAAGGGACTGAGCCAGTAAAAGGTTCCTTTAATCCCATATCTCTAATAACTTGTAACGTTCCTTGATTTCCGACTGCTACTCCTACTGCAAGTTTTCCAGTATCATTATAAGTATAATGAACTTCTGGATTAGCAACAAATCCTTTAATTTTGCCATCACCTTTAGTAACACACATCATTGTTCCAATTGGTCCACCACCGTTGATAACAACTGTCATTTTTTCTTCATTTTTATTCATTTTGGCCATCATTAAAGTTGCTGACATCATCCTTCCCATAGCAGCAGAAGCTGTTGGCCAAAAATTATGATGTTTTCTAGCTTCTTCAAGCAAATTTGTTGTTTGACAAGCAAACACACGACAATTTTTGCTATTAACAATTCCTCTAACTAAATAATCTTTCATATTGTCTCCTTATAAAAATATCGCAACCGATGATAAAATCATCGGTATTAACATACATAAAATAATAAAATATATAAATATTTTTTTACGTCTGTTCATTAATTATTACCTCTTTTTAATATGAAAAAAAGCGACTAGCGCTTTTATTTCATATCATCTAATAAATCATCTACGTCATCAAATGAAGTTTGATTTGGTGAAGATGGTGTAACATTATCATCCACTTCAATATCATCACTACCATTATGACGATCTAACATTTTTCCTGTATTGAACAATGCTTCAATTTGTTCACCAGCTAAAGTTTCGTGTTCTAATAAAGCTTCAGCAATAATAGATAATTTATCTTTATTGGCTAAAATGATTTCTTTAGCTTTATCATAACATTCATCAATAATCTTACGAACTTGAACATCAATTTCATAAGCAATTTGTCCAGAATGTGAATTGTTATGTTGTGTATAATCACGACCTAAGAATACATTTCCTTGACCAGAATCATATTTAATAGGTCCTAATTCTGACATACCTAATTCAGTAACCATTAATCTAGCAATTCTTGTTGCTTGTTCAATATCGTTATGAGCACCAGAACTTACATCACCAAAGAAAATTTCTTCAGCTACACGTCCACCCATAAAACCAGCAATATTAGCTTCTAATTGTGTTTTAGTTTGGAAATAAGTTTCTTCTTTAGGTGTCATCAAGTTATATCCACCCGCTTGACCACGAGGAATAATAGTTACTTTTTGTACTTTATTAGCATCTTCTAATGTTAAACCAATTACCGCATGACCTGCTTCATGGTAAGCTACCAAACGACGTTCTTTTTCTGTATACTTACGTGATTTTTTAGCTGGTCCACCCATAACACGGTCAACCGCCTCATCAATATCCGCCATTGAAATGACTTTATGATTTTCACGTACTGCTAATAAAGCTGCTTCATTTAAAACATTTTCTAATTCAGCTCCAGAGAACCCTGGTGTTCTTTGAGCAATATTTTTAAAATCAACATCAGGTGCAAATTTTTTGTTACGAGCATGAACTTTTAAAATTTCAGCACGAGCATTTTTATCAGGATTTGCAACTTGAATTTGACGGTCAAAACGACCTGGACGTAACAGAGCTGGATCTAAAACATCAGCACGGTTAGTTGCCGCTAAAATGATAATTCCTTCATTTCCGCTAAATCCATCCATTTCAACTAATAACTGGTTAAGGGTTTGTTCTCTTTCGTCATGTCCTCCACCCATTCCAGTTCCTCTTTGACGTCCAACGGCATCAATTTCATCGATAAAGATAATACATGGTGCCGTTTGTTTAGCTTTTTTAAACATGTCACGAACACGTCCAGCCCCAACACCGACAAACATTTCTACGAATTCAGAACCAGAAATTGAATAGAATGGTACACTAGCTTCACCAGATACAGCTCTTGCTAATAATGTTTTACCTGTTCCTGGTGGACCTACTAATAAAACACCCTTAGGAATTCTTGCTCCCATTTGAGCAAATTTTTTCGGATTTTTCAAGAATTCAACCAATTCTTGTAATTCTTCTTTTTCCTCATCAGCTCCAGCTACATCACTGAAACGAGTTTTAGAATTTTTTTCTAACTTAGCACGAGAATTTCCAAAGTCAAATGCTTTAGCATTTCCACCACCTTGTCCCATCATCTTGAAGATTAAATACATACCTCCAAGTAATAAAACATAAGGTAAGATACTTAAAATTACTCGTAAAAACATTCCTTGATCATTAGCATCAACAACTGTAGTTTCAATATCCTTTTCACTCAATAATGAAGTTAATGATTGGATTTCAGTTTCAGTATTTGGAATCGTTGTTGTAAATTCAACAGTTTCTTTTTTACCATCTTTTTTAGTTTCATAAGAACCAGAAACATCTACAACTAAAGATGATGGTACAATTTCGACTTCTTTAACGTCCTCATTTTGAATAACTTCCACGAATTCATTATATTTAATTTCTTGATTGTTACCTTGATTCATAAAAGTAACAAAACCGCCAATCAAACATAACACTACAATCCACGGAAGAATCGATTTTATTAATCCATTCTTTTTACTCATATACTCTCCTTACTTATAGCATTCCTCTTTTAATATTCCAACATATGGTAATTGACGATATTTTTCATTAAAATCTAAACCATATCCAACTACAAATGCGTTAGGGATCTTAAACCCTGCATAATCAGCCTTCATGTTAAAAACACGTCCCTCTTCTTTATCTAACATGGTAACAATCTTAACACTATTGGCCTCACGCTTCAAGAGCATTTCTTTAACGTTGAATAATGTTTTACCTGTATCTAAAATATCTTCTACAATCAAGATATTTTTACCTCTAACATCTTCTTTTAAATCTTGTTTAACTACCAATGTTTTTGACTCAACACCATCATAGCTGCTAACAGACATATAGTCAAAACGAACATCACAATCTAAATATTTTGATAGTTCAGCTAAAAAAGGAATTGATCCCTTTAATAATCCTACCAGGATAACTTCTTTACCTTGGTAATCTTCATTAATTTGTTTTGCCAGTTCCTGGCATTTAGCACTAATTTCTTCGCCACTTATTAATATTTCTTTTATATCCTTATGCATCTTTTCCACTCCTAGTCATGTTCATAATTTTACCACATATAAATTAGGTTTTAAATATAAATACCTAATATTTTTTGCAAGATGAGGAACCAAAATAATCTCACCTTGGTTATTTTCTACAACTGGCCAAATTTTTCTTTGCTGTTTAGGTATTTTGTTATCAATAAATAACCGAGCTACTTTTTTGGTTCCTCCTGCAGTAACAATAACATCACCAGGAAGTACTGTTCTAATTACAATCGGAAATTCATGATCATCTACATAAATACCTTCATTTAAATGACCTTCTCCACTTAAATAAAAATACTGTTGATAATCAAATTGCAAATGATCATATTGAAAACGATAACCTTGTTCGCTATCTATGTTGGCAACACGTATATTATTATACTCTTTTATGAACCTAATATTAACGGGTAATGACATATCAATATTTGGCTTAGAACTTTTAATCTGTTTAATTATTTCCTTAATTAAGGTTTCACTAATTAATGGCGGATATACTTTTTCTTTTACAACTTCATAAATAAATTTTTCTAATAACTCATCAGGAATAGTCGTATAATCAATTTTCTCTTGTTGATGATAAATCATTAGATATTTTTGAATATCTTGATATTGGTTTAAATAATCTTTATTATGCTTATCGGCCCATTTTAATAGTTTATCCACCTTTTTATCATCATAATCTTTTAAAACAACATTTCTAACATAATCACGGGTAAATTCTGTTTCAAAATTAGTATAATCATCACGGTATGCAACATTATGTTCATGACAATAATTACGTAAAAATTCCTTTTTTACATTTAAACATGGTCTAATAACCTTTAAATTAAAGACATTACTAATTTCTTTGATTCCTAAATAACCACGAGTATTATTACGGCGTACTTGCATCACGATTGTTTCAATTACATCATCAAGATGATGCGCTAAAATAACTTCATTAGTTTGATACTTACTAGCTATTTCATAGTAAAAACGATATCTTAAAATCCGAGCTTGTTCTTGAAAATTTTCTTTTCCATAATTAGCTGGATCTATTTCTTTAACAAATAAAGGAATCTGATTCTTTTTACAATATTCACAAACATTTTTTTGATCTAAATCACTATCATGACGTAAATGATAATTAACATGACAGACTACTAAACGATACTTAGCAACTCGTAACATATCCAGTAACGCCATTGAATCACAACCACCAGATACCCCAACTATATATTTTTTTTCTTTAGATAATAAGCGTTTAAAATTATCCATTATTTCACCTCAATTATCTTTACCATTATATCAAATTATCATTTTAATAACAGATAATTTTTTCGACTTTATTTCCTATATATAAAAAAGTCTGAACTATCAAGTCCAAACTTTTTTACCATTATTCAAAGCAATAATAAATATCACTTCACTCTACCTCATTTTCAATAACTTTAATTACAATTATACTAATATCATCTAAATTATTTTCATTTAAAACCTGATCCATTAAGTAAGTAGCTATTTCTTGAGGATGCTTATTTTCTAATAATGCTATATTATCAGATATAATTTTTTCAAAATTACTCCCAGCACCATCACTAGACATAATAATCAGATCATTATTAAATAATGGCATTTCATAACTAACCATTTTTAACTTAGATACTACTCCCACCGGTAAAGTATGAGATGTAATTTTTTCTACCACGCTACCTCTAATATGATAACTTGGATTAGCGCCATATTTAATCATTTTCATTCTAGCATTTGCAAGATTAATATTACATAAATCTAATGTTGTAAAAACATCATTACGATTTTTTATTTTTAATAACGAATTAACCGAATCAATAGTATCTTTCAAACCAATGCCATTTAATATCAGCTTTGATAAAACTTCCAACGTTAACTTACTTTCACTAGCAGCTACTTTACCTTGACCCATACCATCACTTAAAGCTAAATAATGCATATTATTTTGATGAAATACACTAAAAGAATCACCACAATACATTGGTTCTAAAGAATATTGCTGGATCCCATATTGTAAAGAATAATTTTGCTGATGTTTTAAAATTAAAGATGTGTAACCTAGATAATGCATAGTATCTTTAATCGATACCACCTCTAGTTTTTCATTTAAATATCCTTCAATAATTGGAATCAATTCTTCAACAACTTCTTCTTTACTAATATCCATCAACCCAATTTCTAAAGTATAACAATGCATCGATATTTGATGACGATATAAATATGTAATATTAAATTGATAGCCTAATAAATGTTCTTTTAAACTATCATCACTTAATGGTGTTTGTTCTAATGAACTACTAAAATTATTAAAAACATCACTTAACAATGAAAATTCATAAAATAAATCTTTTTTTAAATGAAAGTTTTCCTGATTAATTCTTTTGATCTTATCATAACTTTCTTTATATTCATTAACAGCGCTTATAAACCGGTCAGGATTAATGCAATTTTGTTCAATATATTTTAAATCATCTTCACTATAACTACTTTTAAATCCCTTATTGATCAGCTTACCTAATCTACTTACATTTCCATCACGATAAAAACATAAATCCCTACTAGGACAACGACTGCATACATCTTCATAGACATATCCCACAAACTCACCAATATTTACATCACGATTAGCTTCTTGAAAAATATCAGTTAATTGTTTAAACAAAGAGGCGAATGTATTGGCTTTTTGAATCAGTTTATTGCGACTAGTTACATTTTTATACTCCTCGCTTAGTACTTTTGGCTTTTTCTTAAAACTTGGAATAAATAGAAACAACGCTGCACTGACAACAATAACAAAGCTATGATAAAAATAATCATAGGTAATAAAAAACGGCAATATTAAATGACTTAACAAATACTCTGTTGAACATATTAACTTATTTTCCGGTTTATACATAAAGAATATACTAAAGGGAAGGATTAATGATAATATCTCATCTTTTAATAAAGAATTCATAAACATCAAGACAATTGATATATATAAAATTGTGGGCATTGTATTATTTATACCTAGATAATAAACACTAAGTAATAAATAAAATCTTAATAATATCATTGTATAAACTTGATTAACTTCAATTAAAGAAGTAATAGCTAACATTATCATTACTGATAAAATCATCATTCTTTTGTTTGTATAAACCTCTATCGTATTATGGACAAAGAGAGGGATTACTTCTAGGTAAAGTAAGCTATGTAAGATAGTAAAGGATAATATAACTAACATTTCAATATAACTATACTGATATATATATAGAAAGATTAAACTTACCAAAGCAATTATCAGGGCTAAATATTTACTTTTGATAAATTTTAGATACATCATCACTTGCATTAAAACGACACTAGTAAGGGAGACTATCAATAACATGTAATTATCGTTTGTCAAATATGATATTAGGGCTATTGCTATCATATATGCAATTATACTAGGATATCCACACGCAAAAGATATTACTAGCATGGGCAGGACAAAACAAAGTGATGTATCGTATATTTTTACTAAACCTAGAAGGAGGGTCAGTCCAAAGATTGATAGATACGTCAATTTATTACTCTTTATTTTTTCTTTTGCCTTCGATACTGTCAAATCCATTTCATTCACCTCATAAACAAGATTATAAAGAGTGGTTGTTAAATAATTTGTCATTTTTTTAATTATCAATAAAATATATTTATATTGTTGTTATGAAAAAGAATGATAAGATGTTATACTATATCTATTATAAGTAAAGGTGGTTAAAAAAATGAATTTTGATGATGTAAAAGCAAAATATCGACGAAAAAATAAAATTCTATTTTCACGTGAAAGTCTTTGCTTACAAGAACTGATAGCTTTAATTTGTAAACAAAAACATCGAACAATTGTTATGTGGATATTACAGTGGGCTAATCAAACCGCCGATATTTTAAACAAGCGTTACCCTGATGAAGAAAGATTTAATAATGCTATTGTTCAATCAACTAGATGGGCAATGGGTAAAATAAAAATGCCTATTGCTAAAAAAGCAATTTTAGACTGTCATAAGGTTGCTAAAGAAATCGATGATCCTATCGATATTGCTTTATGTCATGCAATCGGGCAAGCTTGTTCTAGCGTTCATGTTGAAACCCATGCTATTGGTTTTGTATTTTATGATTTAACCGCATTAGTTTTAGAATTAGGAATTGATAATTTTGAAGCTGCTGCTTGTAATAAAATCGAACAATATATAAATACATTAAAATTATGGGAAAATGAAATTGATAATTACTCAGGTCCTTGGGCCTCATTTTTACTTAATGATAATAAAATAAATAAAGAATTATTTATCGCTAACAAAAAAGCTGATAAATAATTCTTTTTCTTTATTTTTATTGATTTTTTATTTCTTGTAACTCTTTTTCTCTAGCTAGTTTTGCATATTGAGAAACTTGCCGTAATCCAGCATTTAATAAAACTAGGACTGTTACAATTGCAATAAATGTCAATACCCATTGAACTAAATAAATTTCACTTCCAAATGTTATTGGCATATCCCAAATTGCATGTAAAACAATCGCCAACAATAAGAATTTTAAGAACTGACCATTTAAAATATGGTTGCTATTTAATTGCTCTTCTTTTTTAGCTACGATCAAACCAACGCCAGCAATTGCTGTCCAAGTAATATGGCATCCAAATGATAAAATTGAACGTAACCACAAAATATCCAACATTACACTTGCTTGGCCACCACTACCAACAAAAGCATTAAATGCATAACCAGCAGTTTCAAATACCGCAAAGCCAGCCCCAACACAGGCACCAATAAGCATACCATTTAAAATATATTTAGTATTTTTACGTGATACATAAAAAACTACTACTGCAATTTTTCCTACTTCTTCAACAATTCCAACTAAAATTGCACCTAAGTAATCTAATTGTTCAACTCTAATTATTTCATATAAAATCAATGTACAGATAAGTGATAAAGCACCACCAACAAAAAACATCGTAATAACGTCAAAAATACTAATATTTCTAGGGACATTCACTTCCCAGAAAAATATTAATGCTGAAAATGGAACCATTAAGGCACCAATAAAAATCGCCCCTGGAATAGCATTAGTATTATAAAAATTATTGACCATTACAAACAAAGCAATAAAGACAATTAAAAACATAATAAACACTCGAGAATATAGCCATGGTTTAGGCCAGCTAGAAACCATTTGTGATTCTCTTGGAGTTGTATACTTAGTACCACTGATAAACATTTCTTCGCGTTCTTCAACAGTGTGTTTTTTAAATACCTCTGAAAACAACTCTTTCAATTTAATTTCTACTTTTCCTTGCTCTCCTGTCATGCTATTAATTGTAGAAGTAAAATTGTCTAACCCTTTTTTTAAAATATTCTCCCCATTGTTATTTGGATAGTTGTTTAATCTTGCTCCACAACCAGAGCAAAATGCAACATTGCCAGTATATGGCTTTCCACATCTAAAGCAATATTGAACCTTTTTTTCTTCAACTACATTTTCATGTCCACAATATCTGCAAAACCGAGCGTTTGGGTCAATTGGTTGACCGCAATTTTGACATCTCTTTTCCATAAATCCGCCTCTTTTACCTAAAATTTATTTTATTATAGCACATTCATGTATTATTTTACAAAAAAACACCAGTTTTTAACTGATGTTATAATATTATAATTCTAATTTAAAACTAATATCCCCTAATATTCGAGAACTGTCATATTGTTTAAAATCAAATCTCTTCAACAAACGAATTGAACGATAATTATCATCGTATACATGGGCAAAAACAAATTGAAAATGATATTCATCTTTCAAAATCTTTAATATTTTCTTTAATGTCTCAGTCGCATAACCATGATCCCAGTATAAACTATCAAACGTATATCCAATTGTAACACAAGAAGAATCCATTACATCTAAATAGAAATCTCCTATCATTTCATTAGTTTCTTTTAAAATTATTGCTAACTGATAACTGCCAATATCACCATTAAAAGGATGTTCAAGACAATACTCTATTCTTTTCACTGCTTTTTTATATGGATAACGCCACCATGATTGATAAAAAGCTACTTCTTTTTTATTTCGATATTCACTCATTCTTTTAGCATCATCTAATTGTAATTCCCGTATCAATAACCGTTGTGTTTCTACCGCTTCCATCAAGTCACTCCATTCTCTTTTATCATACACCAACATTTTAACTAATACAATTAGTTTATACTGTTTATTAGACAACTTATAAATAATTAAAGAAATATCTGTTAATCAATCTTTTTATCAAATTTCATCTAATTAATAAAAAAGAGATTTCTTATTTGCTGATAGATTGCACAATTCTCGAAATCTCTTTTTAACTACTAGATTACTTTATTTTAGTTTTAATTGTATTTATCATATGCTTAATTGCAATAACTGGATGTTTATAGATCATTCTAGGTCCCGCATATTTCATGACCATTTTAATTTGTTGACGATAAACAGGAGCATAACAATGAATAGGACAACTTGAACAAAATGTTTTTTCTTCTTTACGAGGGCAATGATCAATTCGCTTATAAGCATATTCTTTTAGTGTTGAAAGATCTTCACCATGTCCTTTTTCATATATTTCAATCATTATTGTAATTAACTTTTTTTCTTGTTCTATTGTCATTTAACTTTGTCTTCCACTTTCTATTTTAATAATACGATTACAAATTTTTAATGATGATGGTCGATGACTAACCATTATAATCGTCTTTCCAGCACTGTTATTACTTAAAGCTTTTAAAACCAAAGCTTCATTTAAACTATCTAAATTACTTGTTGGTTCATCTAACAAAATTAATGGTGTATCATGTAAAAATGCTCTAGCTAAGGCTAATCTTTGTAACTGTCCTCCAGAAAGTGATTGATAAAGACTACCGATCATCGTATCATAACCATCTTTTAAAGTTATAATAAATTCATGTAAGTTGGCTTTTTTACATGCTTCAATTACTTCCTGATCACTAGCTTCTTTTCCTAATTTAATGTTATTTTTAATACTATCATTAAAAATATAAGTATCTTGAGTTACATAGCTCATTAACTTAGTTAATGCTTCACTATTCCACTCTTTAATATTGTGATGATCAATCAAAATTTCACCCGCACTTGGATCATAAAAACGCATTATAAGTTTTAATAATGTCGTTTTACCACTACCACTTTTTCCTTCAATCCCAATGATTTCGCCAGGCTTAATAGTTAAATTAATATTATCTAAGATTTTTTCATCTTGATAACTAAACGATAAATTTTTAATTTCAATATCACCTAAGCCCCCTTTATAACCGTCTACTACTTCTTCAACTTGTGGTTTTTCTTCTAATAAATCTAAAACACGATTACCACTTGCAAAAGTAATAACTAAATTATGCGCTAATGAAGATAGTGCTAAAACCGGTCCAAAAGACGACATTAAAGCAATCGTGCTTAAAATAACAGCATCAAAAGTAATCATATTTTGACTATATAAATAATAAGCTAATATTAACATCAGTAAAGAGAAGATACTTACACAAATATCACTAAGCATTTTAAAATTACCTTCTAATTTTTTCAAATCCTCATTTTGATAATTAAGCATCTCACTTTTACGATCAATATCTTCTAAGCGTTTTTTACCACGAGAGAATTGATCAACAATTCGTAAACCATGAATTGATTCTAAAACATAACTAGTATATTTCCCATAATCATTACGATACTCTAATCCTTTATCTCCAGAAGCCTTTCCAACAATCATTGGTATAACAATTCCAATAACTACATAGGCAACTAAACCCAATAAAGCTAATAAAATATGAAAACTACCAAGATAAAAGATCATTATTAAAGAAACAATCAAAGCAATCATAACTGGCGATATTGTATGAGCGTAAAATACCTCTAATAACTCAACATCACTAGTAATCATCGCTACTAAATTACCATGATCTTTACCGTCTAACTTAGCCGGCGCTAATTTTCTTAGTTTAGCAAAAACAATATCTCTAATCATTGCTAGTAATTTAAAAGCAATAAAATGATTACACCATTGTTCACCATAACGTAGAAAACCTCTTGAAATACCACAAATAACCAGCAGGTAAAATAAACTAGTAAACGCCTGATGATTAATTATTTTAATAATTATCTGACCAGCAATAACAGTTAAAAAGATTGCTGCTAAGTATCCCAACACTCCTAAAAATATTGCTAATAACATTATTAATAGCATTGATTTTACTAAGGCAATCAAGCTAATTACAACTTTTAAATTACTACGCCTTTTCACTCGTTTTACCTCCATAATTTTCAATTTCCTGTTGGGTCTTAACTAACTGATGATATTCCTGATTTTCTTGCATCAATTGATCATGACTACCATTTCCAATTAATTTACCGTGACTAAAAACATAATTACATTTACAATTAACAACATTGGCAAGACGATGACTGATTAAAATAACTATTTTATCTTTTTTCATTGCTTCAATAACCTGCATAATAATTTCTTCACTTTCAATATCAATATTTGAAGTTGCTTCATCAAATATATAAACACCACTATCATGCAATAGGGCCCGAGCAATACTTAAACGCTGCTTTTGACCACCAGATAAATTATTTCCTCTTTCTTCAATTTCACTATCTAATCCATCTAGCTCTTTGAAATAATTTAAAAGATTTACTTTCTCTAATACTGCCATCAATTGTTCATCACTGGCATAACAGTTGCCATCTAATAAATTAGAACGCACTGTTCCCGCAAAAATATATGGATTGTGTTCAACCAATGTTATCTGCTTCATCAAATCATGATGATTAATTTTTTTTACTTGTAGACCATTATAAGTTAAACTACCTTGGTAATGATCAAAATATCCTAGTAATAGTTTTGCAATCGTACTTTTACCACTACCTGAACTTCCCACTACTCCATAAATTCCTGGTTCATTTATTTTTAAATTGATATTTTCAAGTACATTATCTTGCTTGTATGCAAAAGTTAAATTAGAAAGTTCAATCTCATTAATTTTTCCAAGTGCCAATGTTTTATTATCACTAACTGGTGTATCTAATAATTTAAAGATTTTTTCACTAGCCGCATTTCCATTCATAGCAATATGGAAAAATGAACCTAATAGTCTAAGCGGAATAAAAAATTCAGCTGATAACATGATCATCATAAACGTTTGTCCTAAATCAATTTTGTTATCATAATAACTAAGCAATGAAAAAATTATTCCTAAAGCAGCTCCACCATAAGCTACTAAATCCATAATACTAATCGAATTTAATTGCATTACTAATACCTTCATCGTAATACTACGAAAACGCTGAGCTTCTTCATTCATTTCCTGATGCTTACTAGCATCGCCACAATAACCTTTAAGTGTTGTTAAACCACTAACATTATCTAAAAATCTTTCTGCTAAGTTTCCATATAAACCCCAATATTTGCTTAATAGTCTTTTAGCAAACTTTTGTACTAAAACAATTGATATCGGAATCAAAGGAACACAAATAAATAAAACCAAGGCTGCTTTAAAATCAACCTGACACAATACTATAAATAAAGTTATCGGTGCTAACATACTATAAAAAAACTGTGGTAGATATTTACCAAAATATGTTTCTAACTGTTCAACACCCTCACTCATCAATTGTGTTAATGAGGCCATACTTAATACTTCACTATAATGATTATTAAGTGCTAAGATCTTTTTATATACAGCAACTCGTAATTTTCCTTTAATATTTTTAGCGGCTTTAAAAGAATACATTGTAGCCTGTCTACCAAAATATCCTTTAACAAAAATCAATATAATGATTATAATTACCTGGATTGCAAGATTATTTATTTTTTGGTCAATAAATAGCTCATTAATCATATTTGCCATAATAGCAACAATAATTATTTGAGATAGCAATGCTAACCATTGCATTAAAACCTGTAAATATACATATTTTTTATCTTCTTTTAAATAACTAACTAATTTTTTATTAATCATTTCTTAACTCTTTAATTGTTTCAATGCGAAAAATAAAATAATAATATTTAAATATCACTAATAAAACAATTGTTATCCTTCCATAAATATTACTCATCATTAAAAAAGCTATTAATAGCATTGTACTTGCAAAGCTTAATAACATAACCTTTGTTTTCAATGTCATTTTTCTACTTGTAACAAAATCATTTAAATGATTTTGATATAATTTAGTTCCTTCAAACCACTCCTTAGCTCGTTTCGAACTTTTGGTAAAAAAGAACAAAGCTACTAATAAAAAAGGTGTTGTTGGTAAGATTGGTAAAGCTACTCCAATCATCCCTAATGCCATAAATACTATTCCTAATCCAAAATATAAATATCTCATCTTTCTCTCCTTTTTGTTATAGTAATCTAACAAAGTTATACAAGACTAACTTTAACATCATCAAAAAAACTTTGCAACCATTACAGTAAAACTTTTTTTAAATTTTCATATGAAATTTTTATTTTTAAATGATAAAATTAAAATAGCTAACGTGTAGTTTGTTTGAACGTAAGTCCAGTTGCAAACTACATTTTTATTTTGAAAGGAGACTTATCAATGTATCAAATTGGTGATTGTTTTTTATATGGCCGTGAAGGTGTTTGCACTATTACAGATATAGTAACTCGAAAAATAAAAGGAGAAGAAAAAGAGTATTATGTCCTTGCTCCCCAGGACCACCATCATATTACTATTTTTATACCTGTTGATAATAAGCAGGCTGTTTTAAAAATGCGGCAAGAATTTTCATGTTCAAGACCAACAATTTTTAGATGCCTGTGAAAAAATATTATATGATGAATTTTCAACAGTCTTAAATATTGCACCAGACCAGGTTGTCTCATTTATTATCAATACAATTAATAATAGCGAGGAAAGTAAAAATGTATAAAATTCATGATTATGTAATCGTAAATGATTATCATGTTTATCAAGTTATGCTAGTAAATCAATTCTACTATATCTTATCTTCATTAATTAACACCCATACAATTAATGTTGATTCAACAAGCATTATAAAAAGAGTCCCATCGATTGATAACATCAATGAAGTCATTGAACGTATTCCTTATATTCGAACTTTACAAATCGAAAATGATCGTTTTCGCCAGGAAATTTATCAAAAAACAATAGCAACTTTTGATGAAGTTGATTTAATTAAAATCATCAAATCCATTTATATCCGTAAAAAAAGAAAAGAAAATCATAGTTATGAAAATAAATATTACCAATTAGCTAAAAATCTTTTCCATGAAGAAATTGCCGCCAGCTTAAATATGCAAATTAAAGATGTTGAAGATTATATTAGTAAAAAAGTATTAGAATTTTAAATAATTATTTATAAAATTAAAACCTATTAGAAATTGATTCTAATAGGTTTACTTTAAATTATGATAAATAAATAACATTCGATCTTTACCATTAATATCTTTAATTATCTCATGGCGATCATCAGGGAAATATGTTTGTAAAGCTTCTTCCATTAATTCACGTTGATCAAAGCCCATTTCAAATGCTAATAAAGCCCGATCTTTTAATAATGGTTTTACCTCTTTAAAAATTCGGCGATAAAAATACAATCCATCATTGCCACCAAATAAAGCCACATGAGGTTCATTATCTTTTACCATTGCTTCTATATCTTGATTATTAGGAATATATGGCGGATTAGAAACAAAAATATCAACTTTAATTTCTTTTTCTAATAATGGTTCTAATAAATCTCCAACCATAAAATTAACATTTGCGCCTAAATTAGCTGCATTTTCTTTAGCGACTTCGATAGCTTTACTAGAAATATCACTAGCATAAACATTTGTTCGTGGTTCTTCTAACGCTAAACTAATTGCAATGGCGCCACTACCAGTACCAACATCACATAAATCTATTGTTTGATAGTCACTAAAATAATCATCAATATGATACAAAATATTTTCTACTAATTCTTCTGTTTCATAACGAGGAATTAAAACATCCTCATTGACTTTAAAGTCACGCCCAAAAAATGTTTCTACCCCTTTAATATATTGAATTGGTCGTCCTTGATAATACTCTTCCATTCCAGCTAAAAATTTAGCTTCTAATTCAGGATCAACTTCTTCATCATACATTAAATATAATTCATGAGGTTCTTTATTAGCTAAATGATAAAATAAAACTTTAGCAACGTTAACATCTTTATACTCAGCATCCAGTTTACTTTCTGCTTCATTAATTAATTGTTTTACTGTTGCCATTAATGTTGTCCTTCCATTTTTAAACGTTGATCTTCATTGATTAAAGCTGTAATAATATCGTCTAATTTACCTTCCATTATACGATCCAATTGTTGGATAGTAAGACCGATACGATGGTCAGTAACACGATTTTGTGGATAATTATAAGTTCTAATCTTTTCAGCACGATCACCGGTACCAATTTTACTTTTACGTTCACTATCTACTTGTTGATCTTGTTGTTGTTGATAATAATCATAAATACGAGCAATTAAAGCTTTCATCGCTTTATCTTTATTATCATGTTGAGAGCGGCCATCTTGACTAGCAGCAACAATTCCTGTTGGAATATGGGTAATTCTTACTGCTGAATCAGTTTTGTTGATATGTTGTCCACCAGCACCACTTGCACGATATGTATCAATTCTTAAATCATTTTTATTGATTTCAACATCTACTTCTTCAACTTCTGGCATAACTAATACAGTTGCTGTTGATGTATGAACACGTCCTTGCGTTTCAGTCTTAGGAACTCTTTGAACACGGTGTGATCCTGATTCAAATTTTAATTTTCCGTAAACATCTTCACCTTTTACCATAAATGAAATTAATGAATAACCACCAGCTTCAGCAGCATCAGCTTCCATAACTTCAATTTTCCAACCTTGTGATTCTGCGTACTTAACATACATCCGATATAGATCACCAGCGAAAATATTTCCTTCATCACCACCAGCTGCACCACGGATTTCCATAATTACATCTTTATTATCATTTGGATCTTTAGGAATTAATTCTAATTCTAAGCGATGAATAATATCAGGTAATTTCCCCTCTAATTCTTCTAATTCCATTTTTGCCATTTCTTTTATTTCAGGATCATTTTCTTTAACTAATTCCTTAGCTTCTTCGATTCCTGTAGTAACTTTTTTATACTCCTGATATAAATCGTAAGCACTTTGAAGTGAGGCTTGTTCTTTAGTAACATCAGTCATTTTTTTGATATCACTACCTATATCAGGATCCATTAACATATGACTTAATTCTTCATATCTATTTTCCATTGCTTTTAATCGTTCTAACATGCTTTCATTCATGATTTATACCTCCAAACCTATCCTATTATATAATAAACATTATAAATAAGCAAAATAAATTTATGCGAATCAATCGCTATTTTTTTTAATAATTATTTTTATTTGTTCACATTCAGTTCACTAAGCTATTTTATTATATAGGTGTAGTAAGAAAACTACCCTCCCTTTAATCATAGAAACCAAAGACAAGTTACCGCCGTAACTTGTCTTTATTTTTAGCTATCAAAAATATCAGGATTTTTCCTGATATTTTTATTTCTAAAATTTATGTGGTTTATCATAAACCTTATGACAATGACGACAACGTGGTTCATAATGGTCTTTAGCCCCAACTAAAACAATTGGATCTTCAAAAGAAGCTGGTTTACCATTAATTAATCGTTGCGTTCTAGTAGCCGGAGAACCACATTTAGCACAAATTGCTGTTAATTTAGTTACAAATTCAGCTCGTGTAAGCAACTCGGGCATAACACCAAATGACTCACCTCTAAAGTCTTTGTCTAATCCAGCTACCATTACTCGAATTCCTTTATCAGCCAAATATTCACAAACTTCGATAATATCTTGATCAAAGAATTGAACTTCATCAATCGCAACTACTTCTACATCAGATGTAATCTTTTTTAATATATCTTTGGCTTTTTCAACTACTAAACAAGGGACATGTGCTCCTGAATAAGAAACAATCTCACTATCAGAATAGCGATTATCAATTTTAGGTTTAAAAACCATGATGTTTTTTTTGGCATAACTTAAAACATTAATGCGCCGAATTAATTCTTCAGTCTTACCAGCAAACATACATCCGCAAATTACTTCTATCCAGCCATCTCGATATAAATGATACATTTATTTTCCTCCTAACTTCTTAAATCGCGAACGCCTTCACTAGTACCATCTGGACCAACATGTGCTAAATCTGAAAAGCGACTATAATTCTTTTCAAACGCTAAATTAACTTCTCCCGTTGCTCCATTACGATGTTTAGCAATAATAATTTCTGTTAACCCGCTATTTTCTGTTTGTTCACTTGGATCTTTATAATAATCTTCACGATAGATAAAAGATACAATATCAGCATCCTGTTCAATTGCCCCAGACTCTCTTAAATCCGACATCATTGGCCGTTTGTTAGGACGTTGTTCAACCGAACGAGATAACTGTGAAAGTGAAATTACCGGTACTTCTAATTCTCTGGCTAAAGCTTTTAAAGTACGTGATATTTCAGATACTTCTTGTTGTCTATTTTCACGATTTTTTGATGATGATGTAATTAACTGTAAATAATCGATCACGATTAATTTTAAACCATGTTCACTTTTTAATTTTCGACTTTTAGCTACAATATCATTGATCTTAATTCCCGGACTATCATCAATATACATATTACATTTAGATACTCGCTCTGCAGCAGCATAATATTTATTAGCATTAGTCTTTAAAATTTCACCAGTTCTAATTGAAGAACCTTCAATACCACCCATTGAACAGATGATTCTTTGTACTAACTGTTCCGCAGGCATTTCTAGTGAAAATATTGCTACTGGTTCTTCTGATTTAAATGCAGCATTATGGGCAATATTTAAAGCAAAAGCTGTTTTTCCCATTGCAGGACGAGCTGCTAAAATTATCAAATCACCTTTTTGAAATCCTGAGGTTATTTTATCCAAGTCTCTAAAACCAGATTTAACTCCTGAAATATTACCATCAATTTTTTGTAATAAATTCAAACGATCAGTGACACTTCTAATTACACCGCGAATATCTCTAAATTCCCCGGCACTACGTTCTTGAGTAACTTTTAAAATTGTTTTTTCAGTATCATCGATAAATTCATCAATATCATCAACGTCACCATAAGCTTCTTCAGCAATTCTAGTTGTTTCTCGAATTATTTTTCGTAACGTTGCTTTATTATGCAAAATTTTTAAATAATGATCACTATGAGACACAGTAGGAACCGATTCACTTAAACGTAATAAATAATCGACACCACCACTTTTTTCAAGTAAGCCATGATCTAATAAATAAGATGTCACAGTAGTAACATCAACAGCTGTTCCCGCATCATTTAAAGCTGCCATAGCTTTAAAAATTGCTCGATGACTATCTTCATAAAAGTCCTCTTCAACTGCTTTATTTAAAATATCAATACACTTATCTTTAGAAATCAGCATTACTCCTAGTAGCGATCTTTCTGCTACAATATCATGAGGATATTCACGACCAGCCATATTTTTCTCCTATTGTTCTTTTAAATGAACAGTAATTGTTGCAATGATACCTTTATATAAATCAACTTTTAATTTTGTGTATCCTAATGCTCCAATTGGATGAGCATCGATGAATTTTCTTTTATCAATTTTAATATCATATTTTTCCCGTAGTTGCTCAACAATCTGTTTTGTTGAAACACTACCAAAAGTCTTACCATCTTTACCTGATTTTAAAGAAAATTCTAATGTTATATCTTCTAATCTTTTTGCTAATTGTTTAGCGTCATCTTGTCTTTTTAAATCTTCTTCGTGTGCTAATTGTTTTTCATTTTCAACAACTTTACGAGTTGCATTAGTTTCTAATACTGCTAATTTATTTTTAATCAAATAATTTTGACCATATCCATCAGCAACTTTTACAATATCACCTTTTTTTCCTAACTTTCTAACATCTTGTAATAAAATAACTTTCATTAATCATTCGTCCTTTCATCTAAATATTCATTAATTGCTTCTTCTAATAAATTAATTACAATTGTAATATCTTCATATTTTAATTGGCAGGCTGCCATTGAAAAATGACCTCCGCCACCCATTTTTTCCATTATTAGCTGAACATTTATATCAGTACTACTACGAGCACTAATAGAAACTTCTTCTTTCGCCGTTCGACCTACAATAAAGACTGCTTTGATACCACTAATACCAAGCAACTCATTACCAGCTTTAGCCAATAAAGTACGACTATATATTTTATCTTGTCTTCCATATGCAATCAAGATATTTTGCCCATAGCGATATGCAGTTTGGGTGATCGATAATTTTGTCACTGTAGTATCATAATCATCTTCTAGATATTTATAAGCCTGACTAACATTAGCTTGCATTTCTTTTAAACGAGCAGCTGCCTGGAAAGTTCTTGTTCCAACACGTGTTTTAAAATAATTAGTATCAATTAACATTCCAGTATACATAATCGTTGCTTCACGTTCAGTTACAGGAACTGTTTCTTTTTGATAGTCAAACAATTCAACAATTAACTCAACTGTTGAAGACGCTGATGGTTCCAAATATGTAAGTAGTGGCAAATCGATAAATTCTTCACCACGACGGTGATGGTCGATAACAACTTTATTTTGAATCAAATCTAAAACATCACTATCAATTGCCAGCGATGGTTTATGATTATCAACACATATCAATAGACTCTTTTCATGAATAAAATCGTGTACTCGCTGTGGCAAAATAAATACACCTCGATATTTTTCAACATTTTGTAAGCTTTTAGCAACAGCACCAGTTTTTTCTTCTAAAGAATCATAGTCAATAATTATTCTAGTTTCTTTATCATAAGCTTTAGCTAATGCATACATTCCAATCGAAGCCCCAAATGAATCAAAGTCTGATTGTTTATGTCCCATAATAAATACATTATCAGCCTGCTTAATTAATCCAGCTAAAGTTTGAGCAATAACTCGAGCCCGAATTTTATTTGATTTTTCATAACTTTCACTATTTCCACCAAAATAACGGATTGGTTCATCGCTAGATTTAACAGTTACTTGATCGCCACCACGTGAATAAGAAAGAGAAAGTGCTGAAAAAGCCATTTGATCTAACTCTCTTAATATATTACTACCACGACCAATTCCAATTGAAAGAGTCATTACTTGACCCAACTGTTCAGCCTGTTTTTTAAAACCGTCCAAAATTTTAAATTTATCTTCTACCTGTTTGCGATAAGTTCTTTCATTAAATATTGCAATATACCCATCACTTTTATAACGTTTCAAAACAACACCATTTTCTTTAGCCCAATCAAGTATTATTTGCCTAGTTGTTGATTGAATTGATGCCGATGTTTGTTCATCAGCCTGTTCAATAGATTCTTCATAATTATCAACAGTGATATAGGCAACAGCAATTTGCTGATCAGTATATTCTTTACTAATAGTAATATAATCAGTAACATCTTTTAAATATAGCAGCCTTTTTTCCTTACTATTATATACCTCATATTTTCTTGAATTTATATCAATAACTTTTATATCATCATCTTCAAACAACGAAGCTAAAAGTGGTTGCCATTCCAATAATTTTTTACCAACAATATTTAATTGCAATTCAATAAATAAATCACTGATCCATGTAATATTACGATTTTCATCATATTGTATTAAACCAATACCACCAAAAATAAATGCATTCTTAGCCTCATCATTTAACGCCTCACTAACACTTAAATTATTTTCACTATGAATACTTGTTGCATAAATAATGAATCCAAAAACTATTAAATTTTTAATCCAAACATAAATCAAAAAGAGCAAGAAGTTATTTGATACAAAAACATATAAAAATAATGCAAAAAAACCTTCAATTACCAAAAGTATTTCTACAAAATTTTTTAATCTTGTCATCTTTACAGTCACTAAACCCACCACCTTATTAGTAATATCATTATACATGAATTTTATTTTCTTTTCATCATTTTAACTATCAATAACCCAGAATACACCCTAATAATGTAGGATTCACAAACAATCATTAAAATCCATAAAACTACAAACATAACTATCGGGTTTAATATTCCCTGTAAAAAAGGTATCACATTAATAATTCCTTGATAGATTTCTAGCCCTTCTTTGATAACATCAATTCCAAGCAGACCACTAAGAATAAAAAAAACAACTATATTTTTTATAGCTGATATAAAAATTAAACCATATTTACTAAAATTAATACTTTTTTGATGTTTTAAACAATAACCATAAAAAATTCCCATCAACAAAGTACAACTTGTAAAAAAAGTAAAAAACAATTCACCAGCTAAAAACAAAACAAAAAATGTCGTTATCAAGACAATCAACCCAGCTTGATAATCATAAATATACGTATAATAAGTTAAAATAACTACCATTACATAGGTAAAAAGAACATCAAATAAACTCCCTGTATACATATTAATAATTCCTAATACACCAAATAGCGATGCTAACATCGCTCCTTGCGTCATCATTTTTATTCGGCCACTATTCATTTTCGTCCTCCTTAAACTATAACGATAGTCTTTATAATAGTTTAAAAGATTATATCACAATCAATTCCTATCATCAATTAACCATCAATAAGCAAATATCAACAAAAAAAGAATACCCCTAAGGATATTCTAATCTTCAAACAAACAAGCACCATTTGTCTCAATAACTTTTTTATACCAGTAAAAACTTTTTTTAGGAATTCGTTTATAGGTACCATTTCCATAATCATCCACGTCAACATAAATGAAGCCATAACGTTTAGACATTTGTTTAGTTGATTCTGATACCAAATCAATACATCCCCAAGACGTATATCCTAAACATTCAACTCCATCTATTTCAATAGCATTTAACATTTCTCTAAAATGAGCATCAAAATAATCAATTCGATATTGATCATCAATTGTACCATCAGGTAGTACTTCATCTTTAGCTCCTAAACCATTTTCAACAATAAATAGCGGTTTACGATAACGATCATATAAATCAACCATTGAAATTCTTAAACCAATTGGATCAATTTGCCAACCCCAATCACTAGTTGGAATATAGGGGTTTTTAATTGCGGTCATTGTATTAGCTGCTGTTTTCTTTAAACCTTGATCATCTTTAGCAACACAACTGCTTGAATAATAACTAAATGACACGAAATCAACTGGATATTTTTTCATGATTTCATCATCACCAGGTTCCTTAACAATTTTGACCCCTTCGTTTTTAAATTTAGCTAATAAATACGCTGGATATTCTCCAAATACTTGAGTATCACTATAACAATAAGTACTACGCATATCTTGTTGTGCTTGTAATACATCTTCTGGCTTACATGAATATGGATAATAAGTTAATTTTGTCAACATACATCCAACCATTGAACCAGGAATTATTTCATGACATATCTTTGTCGCAAGGGCACTAGCTACAAATTGATGATGCATTGATTGGAAAATAATCTGATTCCAATTCACATCTTCTGGAAAACGGTCTCTTACTAAGCCCCCTGTTGTATAAGGATGACGAATCATACTGTCGACTTCATTAAATGTTAGCCAATATTTAACTTTATCTTTGTAACGAGTACAGATTGTTTTAACAAATTTTTCAAAAAATCCAACTAATTTACGATTATACCAGCCATTATATTTCAATACTAAATTAAGTGGTGGTTCATAATGTGACATTGTAACTAATGGTTCGATTCCATATTTTAAACATTCATCAAATACATTATCATAAAATTTTAAACCTTCTTCATTGGGCATTTCATCGTCACCATTAGGAAAAATTCTTGACCAGGCAATTGACAATCTAAATACCTTAAAGCCCATCTTTGCAAACATTGCAATATCTTCTTTATAATGATGATAAAAATCACTACCATGACGTTTTGGATATAAAGATTCATCATCAGTAGCTAATGCTTCTTCAATATCCTTACTAGTAATTTCATTTTGTTTAGCGTAATCTTGAACATCAATATCCAAATGTGAACGAGCACAATCTGATACTGAAATTCCTTTTCCGCCTTCTTTCCAGCCACCTTCTACTTGATTAGCAGCAGTAGCTCCTCCCCATAAAAATCCATCAGGAAATTTTCTTGTCATATTATTTGACCTCCTTATTTTCTATCCTTATATATCTTAGCATTTCAAATTTTTTTTGCCTGTTTATTTCATGAGATGAAACAAAATTAATATATAATATAGAAACTAATCGAATTTTACTTATCTAGAGGATTTTATCAGACTGTTATTCTAAGTCATCAATTTTAAACATTATATCAAAAATAATTAATTACATTCTCTTATCGCTAGAATGAAACTGCCAATAAAACAATAATCTTGTAAATAATCAATCCGGACTATTTTTGGACAATAATCTTTAGGTAAATATTTAATCAATTCATTTTTTAACTTATCCAAATCTAAAAGAGAATTACATATAACTACTAATTCAGGAGCTATTGTAACTATACACAAAAGAACCTCATGTACTAAAAGTTCAATTGTCCCTTTAACAGTTTTATTAAGTTCAAAACGGCTTTTTGATAACTTTAGCGGCATAAATTGTACCTCACCACTTAATGAATGACTACCAACAAGCAGTCGACCATTAACTATATGTCCCATTCCAGCATTAGTGCTAACCGGTTGAAAAATAACAGAAATATTATGGTAGTTATTTTGACAAGCATGGTACCCTACAGCTGCAGCATTTACATCATTACATAAGATAATCTTTTGGCGATATCTTTTTCCAAAAGCTTTTTTTAGATCAATTCCATCAATCATACCTGAAAGTTTCATAACATCTACAATTCCATCATTGATTATTCCTGGCGTTGCTATAGAGATAATATCAATATGAGTATGTTTAAGTGTCATCGTATCGACAATATCAAAAATATCTTCAATAGTAACATGATTCTTTATTATTTCTCCATCTTCAAGAACCTTATTATTTCGGTCAAATAAACGATATCCAATATGAACTCTAAGACTATTTCTAATCAATACTAAAGTTAATATTTCACCATGTTTACAAGTAATTTCCCCTAATGTTAAAACTTCATGTTCTTTTTTATACTCTGCAACTTGAACTTTTTCAATTAAATCAATCATTTTGCTTACATCATATTTCGCAAAAACCTGTGTAGGAATCTTTAATACAATTTTATTAGATAACTGTTCTTGAAGTGAAGCATGTTGATATGAAATCTGTGGTGCCAATAAAATAATATCATAATTCTCTGTTGTCTCTATTAATTTATTAAAAGCAACTGCTTCAAATTTAAAGTCTTTATCAAGAAGTTTAGCACACTCATTTCATTTCATGGCAAAAAAACCAGTCGTTAATCCACCACTACAACTAAGTAATATTTTTACTTGTGGTCGATTTACAAGAGTTTGAATTATTTCTAACATTTCATTAAATAATTCTAAAGCATGTTTCATATTTTTCATTTGAAAATGTAGATAAAATTCATCAGTATGCAAATATGTATTAGACACTTTAAATTCAAAAAGCTGCATATTATAGTAATTAATTTGACTATGACTATACGCCGTTTTAATAATTACCGATTTATCTTCGACTTTAACTTGCATATTTTCATTAAAATCATAGGCTTTAATGTATTTCCAAAAAATATCAGCATTAATTTCTTTTAAAAACTCATCCATTTCCATTGACCTGTTCAATATAATCTTTGACACAAGATAAATCAGGATAAATCTTTGTAGCTAATAAACAATGTTCATGATCAGGCTGTTTCATATCTGGTATACAAATAACACTTATTTTTGCATTATGAGCCGCTTCGATTCCAGCTTCACTATCTTCAATAACTAGAGCTTCATCGGGATTTATACTAATTTTTTTACAAGCAGTTAAAAAAACATCAGGAAATGGTTTACTTCTTTCAACTTCATCACCAAAAACAAAATCATCAAAATAACCTGTCAACTTATGTTCATTTAAAATTGTTAAAGCTCTTTTTTTAACACTAGAAGTAGCTAAACAAATATAAATATCTTTATTTTTTAAGTAATTCATTAAATCTTTTATACCCGCTTTTAAAGCTACTCCATCTTTATCAACATAATATTGTTCTCTTTCTCGAAAAAAAGCACATGCACTATCAATATCATATTCAAGATTATAATGTTTTTTAAAAAGATTCATTGTTGTCACCAATGTTTTACCAGGACAATGTTCAATATAATCATCTTTAGAAAAACTTATATTATAATTTTCAAGAAAATCTCGATAACATTCATACGAAATATACTCACTATCAACAATTACTCCATCAAAATCAAAAATAACACCTTTTATCATTTTATAACCTCCATCGCTATCTTTTTACACTAATAATTATACGATTTGCTTTTTTTCCTTCAATATTTGGCGATAATATCGAAAAACAAACATATTTAAGCCTATAATATGATTGAAAACAATCAAAAGGAGAAAAATATGATTCCTAAGGAAAGACAAGATGCAATTTTAGAGACCTTAAATAATAAAGGATATATTTCTGTAGAAGAGTTATCAAAAAAACTATATGTTAGCTTAGCTACTATTAGACGTGATCTTAACGAATTAGAAAAAAATGGTTTTCTTAAAAGAACTCATGGTGGTGCTTCTTTTATTAGTCAAGACCACATGATTACTTCTATTGACTATCGAACTAATTGGAATAGTGAAGAAAAAATCAAAATAGCAAAAAAAGCCGCCTTGCTAGTTGATAATGGTATGAATATTTTTATTGATTCTAGTTCAACAACTCTTTGGCTTGCTCAAGAACTTGCCAATAAAAAAGATTTGAACGTTTTAACAAATAATGTCTCAATTGCTCAAATCTTATCAAAAGATGAAACTAATCATGTTGAAGTGGTATGTGGCACTTATAATTATAAACATGGGAGTATTTTTGGTAATGATGCTGCTAATTATATAGCTAAAAGACATGCTGAAATCTTGTTTGTCTCTGCTAGCGGTTTTAATAGTAACGGAGTATCAACAAAGACTAAACGTGATATTGCAACAAAACAAGCATTTCAAAAATGTTCTGATTTAACAGTATTATTAATGGATCATACTAAATTCAATGAAATCAATTATTATTTAGTATATTCTTATGAAGATATTGATATCGTAATTGTAGATCAAGAACTCCCTGAGAATTTATTAACATTATGTAAAAAGCATAAAATTAATGTTATTGTTGCTAATTAAAAGAACTTCATAAACAAAGTTCTTTATTCGATATCATCAAACAAACTTAATTGAATATTTTCATGCTTATTTTCATATTTTTTTAAATAATCAAATATTTGATTATTATCATGAACTATGCCATTAGCCTGACACGTTTGATGAAATAATTGCATTAATTCATTGTTATTAGGGCTATTTAGCTGGTATTTCACCCCATAGGTCTTAATATATTTTTCTTTCATACCAGGAAATAAGTGGTCTAACTGTTGATAAAAATATTCTCGGTTTCCTTTGCGAAGAGTAACTCCCATGCCAAAACAAATTATGCCATAGACTTTAGCTTCAATGCAGTAATCTAAGATCCCTTTGATATTTTCTTTAGTATCATTAATAAATGGTAAAATTGGACAAAGCCAAACAACCGTCGGAATGCCTGCTTCATGCAATTTTTTTAACACTGCAACTCGCTCTTTAGTTGTACTTACATTGGGTTCGATTTTTTTACATAAATTTTCATCACAAGTTGTCAATGTCATTTGTACTACACATTTGGTTTTATTATTAATCGCTGTCAATAAATCCAAATCTCTTAATACGCGATTTGATTTTGTTATTAGGGTAAAACCAAAACCATATTTATAAGCTAACTCCAATGCTTTTCGAACATGTTTTAATTCATTTTCAAGAGGAATATAAGGATCACTCATCGATCCGGTAGCCAACATACATTTTGAACGTTTTCTTTTAAGATTATTTTCCAATAATTCAAGGGCATTTGCCTTAACTTCAACATCCTCAAAATCATGATCCATACAGTAACACTCACTTCTTGAATCACAATATATGCAGCCATGCAAACAACCGCGATATAAATTCATGCCATTTGTCGAAGACAAAATTCCCTTAACATTTTTAAAATGCATAAAACTCCTCCTATAGATAATTAATTATATCTAGCTTTTTATAATACATCAACAACTATAATTATAATAATATTTAAGACTTGTTAGATAGTAATCAACCCAACAAGTCTTTAGTTTATCTATTAAGATTATTTATCATTCAATTCCCAGCCGTTCATCATATCACGACAATAATAAAGTATTAACAAACTAATTACTAAATTCACAATTAAACTAACATAACTTCCAAGTACTAACAATACTTGCGAATCTATACTAGTAACCACAACTGCTAAAATTATAGTACTAGGAATTGCTGCTATCATCATCAAAATTATCGTCATGATAGTCTCAAAAAAACTTGAAGAAAGATTTTTAAAAAACTTAAGTGATAAGATAGTTCCACTAATGATAATTCCTGTATATCCTAAAATAGTCATAAAATATGTTATTATAACACCTAACCCATGATGGTAATAAATGCCAACTATTAAAAAGGCAATAAACGCATAAACAAACACTTTAATAAATGTTGGTATTGTTACGGCAAGAAGCTTTTTAAAAGGATTTTCAGGAATTAAATAAATTTGATAGTTTTTCATATCTCTAGCTAATTCAGACTGTCGAATCGCTGTAAATACCCAAAGTATAACCCAGTATATAAATAATTCTAAATCAGCTTTTAAAAATATCGTAATTGCAATATATATACCTAAAGTAACAATATCATTTTTATTTATCAATTCATTTCCTTTTCTCATAATTAAGAAGTTTTTTGACAAGATAGCCCAGGCACCTTGTTTAAATTTACCAGTAATTTTGGTTTTTACTTTTTGATTACTGATTGATCTTTGATTTCCTTCTTTAGCAGCTTTCATTACTTTAGAATATTCAAAACCATCTTGTAAGGCTTGTTCATAAAAGTCACCTTGATATTTGATAAATGCATAATAAATCAAAACTGTTGTAATTAAAAGTAACAAGAAAGTTAGTAAAGTGATTAAAAAATTCTGTTCAATAAATGACACTAAAATTAATCTGATCCAGCCAAATATTGGAATGACATAAAATAAATCTGATTTAATCAAATTAAGTAATAAATTATTATAATCACCTGTTTGTAAATATACCAGCCCCACTACCACTAGGACTAGAATTATTATTATTGCTGGGATGATTTTAGAATATTTACGATATTTACGATCACCAATTGATAATACATATAAATAATCACTTAATATCAAAAAGCAAAAAAATGCTATCATAGAAACAACTGCTGTTAAAATCATAAACCCTAAACTTACAGTTACAATCGTTGAAAAGAAAACAAATATCATAAAACAAATCAAAGTTAAATACAATGATTGAGATAAATTTTGAAAAGTTAAATAGGTCATGATTTGCGTTTTAGTAAATGGTCCAGTAAATAGATAAAAGGCATCTTCACCAAAAAATAATGCTTTTCTAGATGACATAAAAGTTGAAAAAATCAAAACAGCTAAAAAACCAATGTAGATTAAAATCATAATATTTACTAAAGGATTATTTTGCATTGATGCACTAGTATTTCCAATCATTGTCCCTAATCCTAATAAATAAATTAATCCAGTGAATATAATAATAATACCAGCCGCTTTATTTTCAAACAACTCACGAATAGAACCTTTAGTTTTTAATATTTTCAATTTAATTAACGGTTTCATCTTGTTTACCATCTGTTGCTTCAAAGAAATATTCTTTTAGCGTTTCATCATGTAAATTTTCTTTACAAACATGATTAATAATTTTTCCTTTATCCATAATATAAGCTTCATCATAAATATCGTTGATAATATCAATAATATGAGTGCTAATCAAAATAGCACAACCTTGTTCTTTGAGTGTTTTAAATATTTCTAATACAGTTTCAATACTTGCAGGATCTAATCCTACCATTGGTTCATCCACTAATAAAGCTTGGGGTTTAATCATCAATGCTAATAGCATACTTAATTTTTGCTTCATCCCTTTAGATAACTCTTTAGCTAAACGATTCTTTTTTTCACTTAATTCAAACAAATCTAAATAATAATCCGCTATTTTTTGATAATTATTAATTCGGTAAGCATTACCAATAAAATCAATATGTTCTTTAACTGTTAAAACATCGTATAAAACTGGTGTTTCTGGAACATAGCCAAAACACCTTTTTGCTTCAACAGTATCGTTATAGTATCCACAAATTTTTATTTTCCCATCAAATTCTAATAAATTAGCAATACTTTTTATCGTAGTTGACTTACCAGCCCCATTAGGTCCAAGTAAAATAGTTATTTTTCCCGGCTTGGCAACTATACTAACATTATCTGCTGCTTTAAAACTATTATATCTTTTACATAAATCAATTACTTCGATCATAAAAATTCCCTCCTATTTCTATTATAAAGTAACTAACACCAACTGTATATGCAACTTAGCTATATTAATATTTATTAAGAAAATATTTTTCATAAACAAAAAAGGTAGTAATCAGCATGTTAGTGATTTGCTACCTTCATTCGATATATTATTTGTCATCACCACACTCGCGAATCGCCAAGATAAAACTTCCAATAAAACTATAATCTTGCAAATAGTCTATTTTTGTTATTTTAGGACAATAATCTTTTGGTAAATATTTAAGCAATTCATTTTTTAATTTATCTAAATCAAAAAGAACATTACAAATAACTATTAACTCAGGAGCAACTGTAACAATACATAAAAGTACTTCCTGGGTTAAAAGTTCAATTGTTCCTTCAGCGGTTTTATTAAGTTCAAAACGACTTTTTGATAACTTTAATGGCATAAACTGCACTTCACCACTTAATGAGTTATTACCAACGTGTAACTGATCATTAATAATATTTCCTATCCCTGCATTAGTTCCAACTGGTTGAAATATTACTGAAATATTATGATAATTATTTTGACAAGCGTGATACCCTACAGCGACTGAGTTAACATCATTGCAAAGAATTATTTTTTGGCGATAATGTTTATTTAAAGCATCTTTAATATCAGTACCATCAACCATCCCTTCTATTTTCATAGTATCAACAATTCCATTATTTATAATTCCTGGAGTAGCAATTGCAATTGCGTCAATGTGCTTATGTTTTAACATCATTGTGTCGATAACATCACAGATATCATCAACTGTCAGATAAGTTTTAATTATTTCACCATCTTCTAGTATTTCATTATCCCGACCAAACAAACGATATCCAATATGAATTCGAACACTATTTCTAATTAAAGCCAAAGTAAGGATTTCACCATGTTTACGAGTAATTTCACCTAACGTTAAAACTTCATGCTTTTTTCTATATTCTTTAATCTGTGTTTTTTCAATCAGATTTAACATTTTACTAGTATCATATTTTGCAAAAACTCGAGTTGGTATTTTTAAAACTATTTTATTAGGAAACTGTTCTTGAACGGTGGCATGCTGGTAAGAAATTTGTGGCGCTAATAAAATAACATCATAATCTTTAGCAACTGTCGATAACTGATCAAAAGCCACTGCTTCGAATAAATAATCTTTTTGCAATATTTTAACACTTTCATTTAATTTCATCGCAAAAAAACCAGTAGTTAAACCGCCACTACAACACAATAATACTTTAGTTTTTGGTTTATTTACTAATGTTCCGATAATTTCTAACATCTCCTCAAATAATTCGAGGGCATGTTTCATATTTTTCATTTGAAAATGCAAATAAAATTCATCTTCATGACTATATGTATTTGATACTTTAAATTCAAATATTTGCTGATCATAAGCATTGATTTCACTATAACTATATGCTGTTTTAATAATAATTGTTTCATTAGTGACTGTAACCTGCATATTATTTTCATATTGATAATTTCTAATATACTGCCAAAAAATAGCAGCATTTATTTCTCTTAAAAACTCATCCATTATTATCCCACCGTTTCAATATATTTTATTATATTTGTTAAATCTCTATAAATGTTACAAGTCATTAACTGATATTTATCATCAGGATATTTCATATCTGGTATACAAATCACTCTAATTTTTGCATTGTAACCTGCCTCGATCCCAGCTTCACTATCTTCAATTACTATTGCCTCATTTTTTTGAACATTAATTTTTTTACAAGCCTTTAAAAACACATCTGGAAATGGTTTCCCTCGTTTTACTTCGTCCCCAAAAACAAAAGCATCAAAATATTTTGTTAATTGATAATTATCTAAAATTGTTATTGCACGCTTTTCTACACTAGAAGTGGCCAAACAGATAGCAATTTTTTTACTAACAAGATAATCTAATAATTCTTTAACTCCTTTTTTTAATGGTACACCATCTTTATCTAGATAGTATTGCTCTCTATTTCTAAAATACTGACAAGCCTGATCAATATCAATATCTAAATCATAAAATTCTTTAAAGAAATTCATCGTTGTGATTAATTGTTTTCCTGGGCAATATTTTATATAGTCCTCTTTTGTAAAAATAATATTATAAGTTTTTAAAAAATCACGATAACATTCATATGAAATATATTCACTATCAACAATTACACCATCAAAATCAAAAATAACTCCTTTAATCATTGTTTTTTCTCCCCTAACTCTATATATTAATTATAAACTATGTTTATTTTCTATCAAGAATTACTACAAAAATTTAAAATAAAGAAAAAGATTAAACCAGTAATTTTGTCTAATCTGTATAATAAGAAAACAACTATTTAAAAATCAATATATTTTAAATACATTAAACACCTAAAAATACATCATATTGAACTATTGACATTGCCCCAATTAATAGTGTATTATTTGAGTACGAAAGATCTCGAGTTACCCGTTGGGGCTCGAGACTTTTATTTTTTAAGAGAATATTTATGGTAAGGGAATATAAAACATTTGAACAACAAATTGAAATTTTAAAAAATCGAAATTTGATTATAAATGATGAAAGCATGGCAAAAGAAATTTTGACCATTCACAATTATTATAACGTGATAAATGGCTATAAGGAGTTATTTTGTTGTAGAGATGAAAATAATAACGAAAAATTTATAAATGGTACTACTTTCGATGAGTTATACGCACTATATTGCTTTGATAGAGAATTGCGTTCTATAATTTTTAAATACACTTTACAAATCGAAAATACATTGAGGACCTTAATTTCATATGTATTTTCTAAATATCACGGTGTTGAAAATTAAATGCGATATTCTAATTTTGATTATATAAAATATGATGCTGCATCAAAAATTAAAGTAAGCAACAGAGCTAAACATATCAATGAGTTAATTTCTAAGATTCAAATGGATCTTGCACAAGCCACTTTAAAAAAGGACTATATAAATCACTATGTAGTAAAGCATGGTTATGTTCCTTTATGGGTATTAGTTAACACCATATCTTTTTCAAGACTATCTACCTTTTATAAACTTATGAAACAAAAAGAACGTATCGAAATTTCACAACATTGGGATATAATGGAACAAGATTTATCATCATATATTGAAGTCCTTGCTTATTTTAGAAACCTATGTGCGCATGATGATAGAATTTATAATGCCAAGTGCAAAAAATTGATTTCAAACACTCCCTACCATGAAAATTTACAAATACCTAAAAATGATAAGAATCAATACATTTGTGGTAAAAATAATATATTTTCAGTCCTAATCATATCCAAAATTTTATTACCTCCTGAAGAATTTAATACCATGTTTAATAAAATTAGTGGTAGATTAACAAGTCTATCTAAAAATTGAAAACAATACCAATATCTGAAATATATAATCAAATGGGATTATCTAAAAATTGGAATCTTATTAAAAAATATAAAGTCCTAAGCCCACGCGGGTAACTTAGGATCAATAATATTATTATTCAAAAGGAGTAATAATATTCGTAAAAATACAAAGCATAAATTATTATAAAAAATAAATAATACATCTTTAGACATATATTATGTATTTAAATCTAGTTATAGAAACACGTTCAATAAATAAAAGAGCATGTTTTATTTAGTCCTAAAATATTCTTTCAACTTTTTCTTTTTTAATTAAATTTTTTATCTTTATTAATCAGTTTAATTAATAATAGCAATACAATAAATCAATAATTTTATAACATTAAAACGTGTACCAATTTGATACACGTTTTAGCCAATATTAACTCTCTTCAATAACACCCATTAATTCTAAGATTCGATTTAAATCTTTGATGTCAGTATATTTAATTGTTAAAGCTTTATCATCAACTTTAATTTTTGTTCTAAATTTTTTACGCAATAAATCTTCAACATATTTATATTCTTTAGGCTTTTCAACTTTAGGTTGATTTTTACGAGTTTTTCCTAATTCAATTCCCTTTACAATATTTTCAACATCACGAACAGATAAATTTTCATTAATACATCTATCAGCAATACTTTCAGCTTTTTCTTTTGATAACGTAATTAAACAACGAGCATGCCCCATTGTAATTTTACCTTCAAGAACGTAGTTTTGAATTTTATCTGGTAATTGTAATAATCTAAGAGTATTAGCAATATAACTTCTAGATTTCCCAATTCTCTTACCTAATTCTTCTTGAGTAAGCTCTAGTCTTTCCATCATTTGTTGATAAGCACGAGCTTCTTCAATTGAATTTAAGTCTTCTCTTTGAATATTTTCCAACAAAGCAATTTCCATCATTTGCTGATCAGTAAAATCAACAATAATTGCAGGGATTTCTGTTAATCCAGCTATTCTCGCCGCACGACATCGTCTTTCACCAGCAACGATTTCATATCCTTGAATAGAACTTTTTAAAATAACCGGTTGAAAAACCCCATGTTCTTTAATTGAAACCGCTAATTCTTGAAGCTTTTCTTCATCGAATAATTTTCTTGGTTGATATGGATTAGGACGAATTTCATCTAACGATACTAACACCTGTTTACTTGCAGGAGTATTATTTTCAATATCATCAATTAAAGTTGTAATATCGCCACCAAATATAGCATCTAACCCCTTACCTAAACGTTTGTTTTTAGAATTTGTATTTGTAGTTTTTTTAGTCTTTTTTGTTGTATTATTTGGCATTTCGTTTACACACCTCTTTTGCAAATTCTCGATAAGAACGGGCTCCTTCAGAATTATTATCATAATCAAAGATAGCTAATCCCTCAGATGGCGCTTCAGATAATTTAATATTTCTAGGTATAACAGTTTTATATACTTTTTCTTTAAAATACTTTCTTACTTCTTGAGAAACTTCAACCCCTAAATTAGTTCGTTGATCTAACATTGTTAAAAGGATCCCTTCAATTGTAAGCTTAGGATTAAACACACTTTGTGTTAATAATACTGTATTTAATAATTGTGTTAAACCTTCCAAAGCATAATATTCGCATTGAACTGGGATCAATACCGAATCACATGCTGTTAATGCATTAGTATTTAATAACCCTAGTGCCGGTGGACAATCAATGATTACATAATCATAATTTTTCTTTACTTTATTAAGAGCGTTTCTTAATCGTTGTTCACGCCCTGATTTTACATTAGCCAATTCTAAATCTGCACCAGCCAAATCAATACTCGCCGGTGCTACATCAAGGTTAGCAATATATGAAGGAACAATGACATCTTTCATATCACATTCTTCAACAATTATATTATAAGTTGATAATTCAATATTATCACGATCAATTCCAATCCCTTGAGTTGCATTTGCCTGAGGGTCCATATCAATAAGAAGAACACGATATTTAGTATTTGCCAAAGCTGCAGCTAAATTAATACTCGTTGTTGTCTTACCAACGCCCCCCTTTTGATTTGTAATTGCAATTATTCTTGTCATTATTTGGCCTCCTTCATTACTTCTTACCTATACTCTCTCCTAATTTTACTACTGTTTCTTTGTCATTAATAGTATTTTTAACAATATCCTCATCAATAATTGCTTGATTTTCTTTTAACAATATAACTACAGTTGAACCGCCAAATTCAAAATATCCTTTTTCTTCGCCACGATAACATTGTTTTTTAGGATAATTAACAATTCTACCAACCATCATAGCTCCAACTTCCATTTGAACCATTTTACCAAAATTTTTTGATTCAATAACTGTGTAACTACGAGTATTTTGTTTATAAATAGGATAATAATCATTAGCAATTGGATTAACGGTATGAAATTTCCCGTTAATAAATTTATTTCCAATAATTTTACCATCATCAATATAATGATAACGATGATAATCGTCAACTGTCAATCTAAATACAAGCCAATAACCGTTTAAATATTCATTAGCTAATTCTTTATCTTCTAATAATTCTTCTAATGAATAACTAGTATCTTTAATAGTAACACGACACTTATCATCGATACAATAACAACTTAATTTAGCATCTGCTGGGCTAATTAAAACATTATCATCTTTGCTATAAGGTCTTTTGCCTGGTAATATTTTTCTTGTAAAAAAATCATTATAACTAGTAAATTGACGATTTTCAAATTGTGACATATCAATATTGTTTTTTTCAATAAATGATTTGATTTGCCATTTAGAAAAACGTGAATTCATATACCAGCCACCTAAATTACTTACAAACCGGCAAACAAGAATTTTTAAAGCACATCTACCAAGAAATGTGCCATAAAGTTTCTTTAAAAAATTATTTTGACTTTCCCCATTAGTTTGAATATTTCCTAAACGATCAACTACTATCATTTTACCACCATTATTTGAATCAATTCCACGATTACTAATACCCCTAAAGCCGCTAATCCTTTTGATTGCACTTTTGGAACTTTAAAATCAACAATAAACAAAATTCCGGTAATCAACATCAATGCACCATAAAGATAATCCAGACTAAATACAACATAGCGAAGTGCATAAGCCATCGGTAAGATAAATGATGATGTTGTTACTGGTAAACCTTGATAATATTTTCTTTTTTCATTTGTTTCTTTTTGACGTGTTTCCTCTTGAACATTAAAATAAGCCAATCTAATTACAGCAGCTAAAACATAGAAAATTTCAATTGCTAGCCAGCCAATAGAACTCAAGCCTACATTATATCCTAAAATTGCCGGGAAAACTCCAAAAGCAACTAAATCACATAAAGAATCTATCTGGATTCCAAAACGTTTTTCCTCTTCTGTACGATTTTTCTTACTTCGTGCTACCATTCCATCAAAAGTGTCACAAATCCCACACATTATTAAACAAATAAAAGCCCACTGATACATACCATTAAATGATAAATGGATTCCTGCCATTGCAAAAACCAGTGATAAATATGTAAGAATAACCGTATAACTATAATATCCGATCATTTTTCCTGCTCCCTAATAAAAAATTTCAACAAAAACAGTATAGCACATATTTAAATAATACGATACAAAATTAAGCTAAATTTAGGTTTCTATTATATCAAAGTTTAAATCCTAATCAACCAAAAACAGTCGATTCTACCACATTTTTATTCATATTAAAAAAGAATAGTTACTATTTAAACTCAATTATATTAACCTCAAGGAGTCATTATATCATAAAAAATATCATTTACCATCTTAGATAAAAAATTTTTATCGCTAACTTTTCATTAAAATAAGCAGTCTACTTAAAGTAAACTGCTTATCGATAATAACGACTTGGCTGATATAATACAACCTTATTTTGTTTAAGCGAAGTTTGAACATCAATAATTCTTTGATTAGATGAACCACGAAATCTAAGTTTTCGATCACTTAAATGATCAACATATGGTCCATCAACCAAAACATCGATATAAGGTAAAATCAAAACATCAAATTCTTGAATTTTTTCATATAGAAATGCTGAATATAGCCAAACTGTTCGATCAGGACATTCTTTTTTTATTCTTTTTAATAAATCAGCAACATCATAGCGATTTTCCTTTTCTAAAGGCTCACCACCTAAGATAGTAACACCATTAATATGGGGCTGATTAATCAGCTTAATTAACTCATCAGCAATCTGTTGATCAAATTCCTTTCCACCACAAAAATCCCATGTTTCAGGATTAAAGCAGTTTAAACAATGCTGATGACACCCTTGAACATACAACGAAACTCGAATACCTTCGCCATTAGCTATATCAATTTGTCTTATTTGTGCGTACCTCACAATTATTCTCCATATAAATGATTATCTAAATGAACGAAACGTTCTGCAATTTCCTGAGTTCTTCCTTGATTCCAGAAGTTATCACCTAGATATCCACATGTTCTACGACAAACATTTAATGTTTTATGATTTCTATTGCCACAGTTTGGACAATACCATTCACGATTTTCATCTAATAAAATTTCACCGTCAAAACCACATTCCTGACAATAATCTGATTTTGTATTAATTTCAGCATATTGAATTGTTTCATACATATAATCTATTAATGCTGATAAGGCATCTAAATTTTGTGACATGTTAGTAACTTCAACATAACTGATAGCACCACCAGAAGATAATTTCTGGAATTTAGCTTCTACTTCTAATTTACTAAAGGCGTCAATATGTTCACGAACATTAACATGATATGAATTTGTTAAGTAATCCTTATCAGTTACTCCTGGAACAATTCCAAAACGTTTTTTCAATGCTCTAGCAAAAGTATAAGTAGTTGATTCAGCTGGAGTACCATATAAACCAAAACCTAAACCAGTTTCTTCTTTCCAGCTATCACAAGCTTCTCTTAAACGTTCCATGATTTTTGTTGCTAATTCATTTCCTTCTTTTGAAGTATGAGTTTGACCAATTAAAGCAACAACACATTCATATAATCCAATATATCCAAGTGAGATAGTTGAATAACCATTTTCTAATAATTTATCAATTTTTTCTCCAGATTTTAATCTTGCAAGAGCTCCATAACGCCAATGAATCGGACTTACATCAGCAATTGTTCCTTTTAAGCTTTCATGACGTAACAATAATGCTTCTTTACATAATTCCAATCTTTCATCAAGAATTTTCCAAAAATTATCAAGATTGTGATCTGCAGATAAACCAGCATCAGCTAAGTTTAAAGTAACGACACCTTGGTTGAAGCGTCCATACCATTTATATTCACCATTTTCATCTTTCCATGGTGATAAAAAGCTACGGCACCCCATACAAGGGAATACTTGACCTTCATAATTTTCACGCATGATTTTAGCTGAAATAAAATCAGGCATCATTCTTTTAGCAACACATTTAACAGCTAAATCAGTTAAATAACGATATTTACTGTCTTGAGGAACATTATTATCATCTAATACATATAATAGCTTTGGAAAAGCTGGTGTTACATATGCCCCAACTGGGTTTTTCATTCCTACATAGCGTTGTCTAAGTGTTTCTTCAATTAACATTGCTGTTTCTTCAATATATTCGGGTTCTTCTTTTAAATACATAAAGACAGATAAAAATGGTGCTTGTCCATTAGTTGTTGAAAAAGTATTGATTTGATATTGAATTGTTTGAATACCAGCTTTGATTTCATCTTTTAATCTAGATTTAGCTATTTTTTCAATTTGTTCATCGCTATAATCAATACCAATCATTTTACCTTCATTGATAACGTTCTTTTTATGTTTTTCATAACTAATTCTTACATATGGTGATAAGTGCGCTAATGAGATTGTTTGCCCACCATATTGCCCGTTTGCTACTTGTTGGACTATTTGAGTAGCTACCGTACAAGCAGTTTGTAATGATTTTGGTGTTTCAATTAATTTATCATTTATTACTGTACCTTGAGCGAACATATCTTTTAAATTAACTAAGTCGCAATTATGCATTTTTTGAATATAGTAATCCATATCATGGAAATGAATGATTCCATCATCATGAGCTTGAACGATTTTTGGTGGTAATAACAATCTTCGACAATAATCTTTTGAAAACTCACCAGCAATCAAATCTCTTTGAGTAGCTAAAACGGTCGCATCTTTATTAGAATTCTCTTCCATAGCTTCTTTATTAGTTTGATTTACGATGCCATAAATTTCATTATCGATAGTGTTGGTTTCTCGTTGAAACTCTCTAACTTTTCGATATCCTTCATAAGCTTTAGCAGTTAAGATCTGCCCTTTTTCAATTAATTTTTCGAACACTTGTCCTTCAATACGATAAATTGAAATATCACCATCGCTATAGCGATGCCATTCTTCAATTTCTCTTGCAATATCTTTAGCACATTGTTCATCAATAATTCCACTACCGCATTTCATTGCTTTTAAAATAGCGTTTTCTATTTTTGTTGCATCAAAATCAACAGTGTGGCCGTTTCTTTTTATTACTCTCATCATGTTCCCTCCTAAAATTACAAATCCTATCTTATCATTAAAAAAATCATTTTGATAATGATATGCTCCTTTACTTAGAAATTTTTTAACCAAAACTTAATCCAATCTATAACATAAATAAAAAATTTAAACCTCAACAAATCCCAACTATAACATATTATCTTGTTTAAATCACTACTTTTTTATATTTAATTTTTCTTACCATCTTAAAGTATATCCTTTTAAAAACAGGTTAAACTAACTTTATAAATAATTAAGTAATACTTAATTATTGTTTAGAAACCTTTAATTTCATTAATAACTCACTATGTTAAAATAGAATCATGAAAAAATTAATTATTATTATATCTTTAATCCTTTTTACTGCTTGTAGCAATACTAATCATAGTAATGCTATTCATCAAGATTTATTCGATCAAATTGATATAAACAGTTATCAAAACATTATGATCGTTGCCCATCCTGATGATGAAACAATCTGGGGCGGTATGCATCTTATCAAGGATAAATATTTAGTAATCTGTTTAACTAATGGTGACAATAAAACTCGTGCTAAGGAGTTTAATGATGTAATTAAACAAACTAAGGGTACGGGAATTATTCTTGACTATCCTGATAAAACAAACGGTAAACGGGACGATTGGAAAAACTCACAAAAAAATATTAAAAACGATCTTAACTATTTGTTACAAAAACAGACATTTTCAAAAATTGTAACTCATAACCCTAGTGGTGAATATGGTCATCAGCATCATAAAATGACTAGTTCTATTGTTACAAATATTGCCAAAGAATTAAACAAAACTAATTGTTTATATTATTTTGGAAAATATTACAAAAAAACTAGTCCAATGTTGTCAATGAAACCTACTTTTAATGAAGAATTGTTGAAACAAAAAAATCAATTACTCTCAATATATTCGTCGCAAGATAAAGTTTGTCAGCATTTACAACATATGAATGCATACGAGAATTGGATTAGTTACCAGGAATGGTACTAATCCTTTTTACTTTTGCAAAAATATTTACTATACTTATTTAAAGGAGGATTTTTATGAAGATCGAAAAAATAACTAACAGTCATATTATTCAATCTATCAACAATTCATTTCCTGCTCTTTTTTTAGCTTTAAATCTAGCTTCAATTTGTCTATTAATAAATAATTTCTCTTCATCTTTACTTGCTAGTAAAATATGTTTGTTGATTATTACTCTCCTACCTTGTTTTATAGCAGTTGTATTAAGTTTCTATCTAACTAATAGAATTGAATATTGTCTATTTGCTTTTATCATCTTAATTATCACTAAACAAAACAACATCATTAGTGCCTATCTTATCGCTATAGTATTATATTATCTAAACTATATTTTTGAAAAATATTTGCTTAATTATCATTTTATTAAAGATTTACCAAAATTTGTTGAGGATTCAGTTAAAAAGATTATCTTAATATTAAGCTTTATTGTAATCACTTTTATCGCCTTACAAATCAAAATAAACTTAGATTGGCTATCTTTATTCGATTTACCGATCACTTGTATCCTAATCATTTTTCTTTACTGCCTGCTTTTTTATTTTGGTTATCATCCAGCTTTATTATTAGCTTTTCTTGGTCCGATTCAATTATTATTTTTAAGCGAAAATATTCAGGCCGCTTTACTTAATTTACCATTAGAACATTTATTTACTCATGGAACGATGTCAGCTTTTGCAAATATGTCTGGTACTGGGGTTACTATTGGTATTATCTTATTATCAAAAAAATTAGCTCCAGGCAGTTTAAAAGCAGCCTGGTTTGGTGTAAATGAAAATGTTATTTTTGGCTTGCCAGTAACAAAAAACAAAAAAGCTTTTTTACCATTTGTTATTGGTGGCACGATCCTTGGCAGTTTTCCATTTGTTTTAATGGCATTAGGCTATTTAAACAAGCCTATTTTTGATGCCCCATATCTAGGTATTTTTATTGAGGGCTTTTTAGTTAACTTTGATTATCGAAGCATCATTGTTAATCTGATCCAAATTGGTGGATCATTACTATTTTGGAAATTTTTATATAGGGAGAATTAAACATGAAATATAACTTTGATCAACTAGTCAATCGAAAAAATACTTACAGCAGCCAATGGGATTATATCGCTGATCGATTTGGTCGTGATGATATTTTACCCTTTTCTATCTCGGATACTGATTTTATCATCCCTAAACCAGTTACAAATGCTTTAAAAGAAGCTACCAAAATGGAAATTTTTGGTTATACGCGTTGGAATCACGATGACTTTAAAAATGCAATTTGTAATTATTTTAAAAAACATTTTAATACTTTAATTAATCCTGACTGGATCATTTATAGTCCATCGGTTATGTATAGTTTATCATTATTAATGTCTTTGCTTACTAACCCAAACGACTATGTTGCGACCTTTTCACCAATGTACCCTGATTTTGAAGATGCGATTATTAATCATCATTTACAGCCAGTTCGTATTAAATTAAATAATAATGGCGGTTATTATACCATCGATTTTAAAGCCGTAGAAGATGCTTTTAAAAAATGTAAAGTCTTCTTACTATGTTCACCTCATAATCCTACTGGCCGAGTTTGGGACAAAGATGAATTATTAAAAATAATTGAATTAGCTAAAAAATATGATGTAAAAATCATCTCTGATGAAATACATATGGACATCGTTTATCATAAAACGCATTATCCAATTGTTTCTTTTTTAGATCAATATTCACAATTATATCTAGTCTCTTCTGGTTCTAAAACCTACAATTATCCAAGTCTTGGTGGTAGTTATGCTTTTATTAGTGATCCTGAGATTAAAAATAACTTTTTAACAATAACTAAACATCGTGATTTTGTAAACTCAGCTAATTATATGGGGATGATGGCATTGATTAGTTCCTACAATGAAGCCAACGATTATCGCCAACAGCTAGTTGCCTACTTAAATGAAAATATGAACATAATTGAAGAATATATTAATAATAATTGTTCACCATTAAAATTTATCAAACCAGAAGCAACTTACTTGGCCTGGATCGACTGTCGCCAATTACCATTTACCAGCAAACAGCTACAACATGCCCTAGTAAACATTGGTAAAGTGGGAATTATGCCTGGCAATACTTATTTTGAAGATGGTTATTTAAGAATGTGCGTTGGCTGTAGTAAAGATAAATTATTAGAAGGCTTAGAGCGATTAAAAATAAGTATTGATTACTTAAACTATAATAAATAAAGCGCTTACTTTTATCATTGAAATAAACATGTTAAAATAGATAAAAATTATATTAATGAGGGGATAGACATGAAAAAATATTGTGGTAAATGTGGTGCTAAATTAAATAAGAAGGAATTATGCCCTAATTGTGATAAACAAGCAATAAGTAAATCAAAGCAAAAATTAAAAAAGTACACAATCCGATTTCTAATATCTTTTTTAGTACTCGTAATATTATTTACGGGAATCACTAGTACTTTAGTTTATTTTGGCATTATTGATTTTCCGATTATTAGTGATGTCATGGAGTATGGTAATATTTTATAATTTATATAAGTATTTATTCAGTAATTGTTTATTAATCAGTAATTATTTATTTTTTGGTTGTATTAAAAAGGAAATTTGTTGGTCAAACCGCAAATTTCTTTTTGCTTTTTATAGGGAGGGAGAAGGATGCGATTAGATAATATCAACAAAACATATCATAATAAATTAAATGATGTTCACATTTTAAAAGATTTAAATTTTACTTTAAATACTGTTGGTTTGACATTTATTATCGGTAAAAGCGGCAACGGTAAAACAACATTATTGAATATTATTGCTGGATATGAAGATTTTGATGGTGGTAAAAGAGTAATAAAAAAAGGAACTAAGATTGCTTATATTTTTCAAACTTATGAGCTGATTAATAATTTGACGGTAGCTGAAAATATTGATCTGTTTGAAAATCTTTATCATATAACTTTTGATAAAAAACAGGAGATTATCGAAATTTTAGGTTTACAAGATATTATGGATCATTATCCTGATGAATGTTCTGGTGGTCAAAAACAGCGTATTGGAATTGTTCGAGCCTTAATGATGGATCCAGAAATCATCATTTGTGATGAACCGACTGAATCTTTAGATATGGAAAATAAACAAAATGTAATGGAACTTTTAACGACGCTTGCAAAAGAAAAGATAGTTTTGTTAGCAAGTCATGAAACAGAACTGATTGAAAAATATCAACCGGCTGTTTATGAAATAATTGATAAAAAACTCCAAAGCAATGATGAAATAGACAATGAAGTAGTAGAAGCTAAAGATGTTTTGTTGCCTAAACCAGATCAAAAATATTTAAAAAAGATAATCAGAAAAGTTCTACATCACAGTTCGATAGTTCAGCTATTTATTATTCTAGTAATTGCTTTAACAGCATTAGTTTCATTGCAAACCTATTTTACAATTTTTAAACCGATAGAATCATTAGAAATTTTAAACAGTTATGAAATATATATTGAAGTAAATAATGATGATGAAGAAAATCCAGTCAGGGTTCCTGGTGAAAGAATCGTTAAGTTTGATAATATTATTCTTGATGGACGTAAATATCGGATAAATGTAGTACCTATAGTTACTAGTAATGAAGAATTAGAATTTTATGGTCAAAAGGAAATAAACGGTAATGAGATTATAATCAATCAAAATGTTGCTAAAATCTTAATGGATAGTCAGGGCGTATCAAAAGAAAAACTGATTGGTCAGGAAATGAATTTAAGTTATAAAATTGATTTCTTTAGTAATGAAGATACTTTTGAGATTGCGGGAATTGTCTATGAAGATGATGTTCAAAATGTATTACAGGTATATTATTCAAATGATTATTTTAAACAGACTCGTAGTATTAGTGAAGATATGGATTATTATGTTTATCATAGTGATTCTAAAAACATCGAAAATGATTATTACCGGTTTTCAAAAAATACACAGTTAGAAACTACGAATTTATTTGTTGAAAATATGGAAAGAATTAATAATGAGATGGGAATTTTTGAATTAGTATTTAAAGCTGTAGTAATTGTAATTTTTACAACTTTGCTTATTTATACGATTTATTCTTTGAAAAAACAATGGCGACAAGTATCAGGAAATTTAGCGATTATAGCTAGTTGTTTAGTACCACTGTCAAAGATTAAAAGCAGTTATATAAAAGAAAAGTTCAAAGAGTTAATTATTATTGATATTGTTTTAATGGGTGAAAGTTTACTTTATTTATTGTTGATAGGAAATCGAGAAATTGAAATTAATGCTGGTGTTATTATAGTATTGAATATTATTTATCTGGTAATGCTTTTAATAAATATAAGAAGTATTAAAGATTATGAAATTGCTACGATCTTAAAAGATGATAAAGATAATTAAATAAATATCCACCGGCCTAGCCGGTGGTTTTACTTATGCGGGCATAGCCCTGCTCCCAAAGCGCATGTCTGAAGACATTCCTTATGCCTTACGGCTACCGCATGCACCTTGTCGTTATTTACCCTTAAAAGGGTCTTCAAAATCCAGAGTTAGTTGTTCCCCTTCTTGATCCTCTTTCAACTGATTTGAGATATACTCCCTAATTTTTTTTTGTATTTTTCCCCACTGTATCTACATAATATCCTCAGCACCAAAATTCTCGATGTCTATACTTATATCTTGCATTCGCCCATCTTTCAAATATGATTTGGCTACTTTTCCCTTTTAGAAATCCCATAAATCCTGAAATACTATATTTTGGTGGTATTTCTATCAGCATATGTACATGATCTATACATACTTCCGCTTCTATTATATTTACTCCCTTCCATTCGCATAATTGTCTTAATATCGCCCCTATTGCGACTCTTCTTTCATCATAAAATGCTTTTCTTCTATACTTTGGTGCAAATACTACATGATATTTGCATCTCCATTTTGTGTGTGATAAACTATGTAAGTCATCTGAATATTGTTTATTCATTTGTCATTCCTCCGTGTTATTTTATTTGCAGTTGGTAGCCACAAGTATATTATAACATGGAGGTTTTTCATTATCACTCCACTAAAGCTTTTATACACCCCCAGCCTAGCTGGGGGTTTTATTGTGTTACAAAAAATGGCAGCTGAGTGATAGCTGTCATTTTTTATTAATTAATCGCAATTATAGAACAACACTTTTTATCTAATAATTTAATATTATAAACCAGCACTTCTTGATCGTAATTATCTTAACAATTTTTCCTTCCACTTAACTACTATAAATAAACAATTGTCAAAGCTACAACAAAATAAATTAAAAACTGCTATTTAACTCTTTTTAATTACATTCTTGATTTTTTCTAGTGATTGTTCTTCTAATAACATTTTAAAAATAAGATCGTAAACTTCTGTTTCTAAATCATTTAAAATGCTACTGTCTTCATTTGGGTATCTCGATTTAAATAATTGGTTAGTTAGATTTCTCTTTTCTTCTTTTTTTCCAATCTTTATTCCTTCATCTTTACCAATTTCTATCCCTTCTTCTTTACCGATTTCTATTCCTTCTTCTTTGCCACGCAAATAATTAGCTTTCATTTCACTATTTTTGGCTTGAATGTTTAATTCCCGATTATATGCTGCCAGCCTTAATTCTTCATCCTGATTGAATCTTTCCATCTTGTCTTTCATTATCCCGATCACCTTCATCTTCTCTAGCCCCATTATATCATCTGTTATTCCATTTGCAAAGATATAGAGCGCCAGCTCCAGTTCGTTGAACTTATCTAATCCCTGATACTGTTTAATTACATTGATATATGGTAATTGGACATAGACTCTCGTCGTTAGATTGTTCTTTTCCAGTTTTCCTTTTTTATTTCGGCTTTGATATGTATCATATAGGGTTAGATTATCACTATCAACATCATTGATAAAGATTATCTGATAGACTGGATTGATGTTTTGATAACGGTCTCCCTTTTTTTCCTGCTGGCTTAACAGTTTAGCTCCATATAATTGAAAACGATGGCGCTGGGTTGTGGTAAAGATTGAATTTTGCATTTCAATATCAATCTGTTTACCTGAGGCTACGGTTACTCTAATATCTAAGATCATATCTTTATCTTCAAGATGGTTACGGCTTAAATCAGGATTTAATACTTTAATATCATGACAGTCGATCTTTAAAATACCTTCAATAAACAGTTTTAATAAATAAAGAGAGTCATGATCTTGATCATTGGCTAAAGAATATTTAAAAAGAACATCACTTTTAAAATCATAAATCTTATTATCTTTCATAAAAACCTCCTTTGTTATTTATATACATTTACAAAAGCGGTTTTTACTTTTATTAATTAAAAAATATATAAATAAAAAAGATAGAAATCAAAATTACTATAATTTCTATCCTGTATTCAATCATCAAAATGCTTTCTAAAATAAATTAAAAACTGCTATTTAACTCTTTTTAATTACATTCTTGATTTTTTCTAGTGATTGTTCTTCTAATAACATTTTAAAAATAAGATCATAAACTTCTGTTTCTAAATCATTTAAAATACTACTGTCTTCATTTGGGTATCTCGATTTAAATAATTGGTTAGTTAGATTTCTCTTTTCTTCTTTTTTTCCAAGCTCTTTTCCAATTTCTATCCCTTCATCTTTACCAAGCTCAATTCCTTCTTCTTTACCGATTTCTATTCCTTCTTCTTTGCCACGCAAATAATTAGCTTTCATTTCACTATTTTTGGCTTGAATGTTTAATTCCCGATTATATGCTGCCAGCCTTAATTCTTCATCCTGATTGAATCTTTCCATCTTGTCTTTCATTATCCCGATCACCTTCATCTTCTCTAGCCCCATTATATCATCTGTTATTCCATTTGCAAAGATATAGAGCGCCAGCTCCAGTTCGTTGAACTTATCTAATCCCTGATACTGTTTAATTACATTGATGTATGGTAATTGGACATAGACTCTCGTCGTTAGATTGTTCTTTTCTAGCTTCCCTTTTTCATTTCGGCTTTGATATGTATCATATAATGTTAGATTATCACTATCAACATCATTGATAAAGATTATCTGATAGACTGGATTGATGTTTTGATAACGGTCTCCCTTTTTTTCCTGCTGGCTTAGTAGTTTAGCTCCATATAACTGAAAACGATGGCGCTGGGTTGTGGTAAAGATTGAATTTTGCATTTCAATATCAATCTGTTTACCTGAGGCTACGGTTACTCTAATATCTAAGATCATATCTTTATCTTCAACATGGTTACGGCTTAAATCGGGATTTAATACTTTAATATCATGACATTCGATCTTTAAAATACCTTCAATAAACAGTTTTAATAAATAAAGAGAGTCATGATCTTGATCATTGGCTAAAGAATATTTAAAAAGAACATCACTTTTAAAATCATAAATCTTCTTACCAGTTTCTTTCATAAAAAACCTCCTTTGTTATTTATATACATTTACAAAAGCGGTTTTTTCTTTTAATAATTAAAAAATATATAAATAATAAAAAAGATAGAAATCAAAATTACTATAATTTCTATCCTTATTCTATTCAATTATCAAATTACTAAAACAATATTAATAATAACTTCTTTCATACTTAGGGAACTTACGGCTTAAAATAATATAAGCAACAATTAAAATAATTCCAATAACTCCTAGTACGATTCCTTCTACTCTTAACATTGATACTGGAATATCAATACTCATATTTAAAACCCGTAGTCCAATTGTAAATTCAATTGCATTTACTACTAGTGGTGCAAAAAGCCCAATTATTATTGCTGAAACAATTGCGGCTACACCGGCATAGATTGACCAGTCATATAATGAACGATTTAATAAACCAATTAATACAATACAAACAATTATTCCAATTATACAGCCAATTCTAACTGCCATACTACTAACTGTTTGATAAGTTTGTAAGAACTCAGTGGTACTAGTAGAACCACTTTGAACAGAATCAACTACTTCATTAATTTTAGTTTGAAGAGCTCCATTTTGATCAGTTAACCGTTCTTGAACAATTTGAATTTGCTCATCAGTAATATCCTGATCAATTACTTGTTCAATTTGAGCAACATTATCAACAAACACCTGTGATAATTGATTCATAATTGAAACAGTATCTACTTGTTCACCATTTAACGTTGCTTCAGTAATTTGATTTAATAGATCATCCGTAAATGAGTTTATAGAACTGCTAGTAGAAATAACTTCTTGAATCTGTTGAATCTGATCATCTGTAACGTTAGGAAAATTTTCCGTTATTACTTGTTGAATTTGATCAGTTGTTTCATTAGCTACAACTGCATTAGATACAGTTTTAGCAGCCATTGATTTTATTGATATATTAATACAAAGCAAAACAACCAAACCAACCATTATGATTGCTAATACTACACTAACAAATTTTTTCATGTTATCACTTCCTTGATAACTTCATTATAATAGCTCTATTAATCCAAGTCAAAATTTTATTGCTACTTACTTAACGCTTCTTTACGATTACTATCTTTAACTATATAAATTGGTCGGGCTTTATTTTCCATATAATCTTTTGATACATACTCTCCTAGTATCGCAATTAACAACATCTGCGTTCCACTTAAAAATAAAATTAAACAAACAATAGTAGTATAACCCCCGACACTATTTCCAAATAATAAAGTAGAGATAGCTGTATATAATGCCAATATTATTGAAGCGACAAATAAAACAATCCCAAATATTCCAGCAATTTTAAGCGGTGCTGTCGAAAAAGAAAACATTCCTTCTAAAGCATAAGAAAACAAACTTTTAAAATTCCATTTTGTTTTACCAGCTGCCCGTTCAACATTATGAAATGGCAGCCACTTAGTTTCAAAACCAACATATGAAAACAAGCCTTTCATATAGCGATTATATTCACGCATTTCAATTATTGAATTAACCATTAAACGACTCATCATTCTAAAATCGCCAGCTCCATCACTCATATCGAGCTTTGATATTTTTTGCATAATTTTATAAAATGTTCGACTTAAAAAATTCCTGATTTTCCCTTCACCTTCACGATCAATTCGCTTACCAGCACAACAATCATAACCTTCTTTACTCACAGCCTGATACATCGGTGCTAACAATTTAGGAGGATGTTGTAAATCCGCATCCATAATGACACAATAATTACCGGTTGATTTTTCCAATCCCGCCAACATTGCTGCTTCTTTACCAAAATTTCTTGAAAAAGAATAATAATCACATCGTTTATCTTTAGCACTAATCATTTTTAATAATTGAATTGTTCGATCATTACTTCCATCATCAATAAAAATGATCTCATAATCAATATTTTCAATTTTTCTTAATTCCTTAGTAACTTCCTGGTGAAACATCGGTAAAACTTCTTCTTCATTATAGCAAGGAACTATTACACTAATTTTGTCCATATCCATGTTCTCCTTTAGATGAAAAAATCTTGAATTTGCATAGTCCATAGTTAGAAACTACTGTGATAACACTAACAAACACTTTAGCTACCATTTCATTTATTCCTAACAGTTGAATAAAAATAAACAATAAACTACTTTCAACAGCTAACGTCATTAAACGTAATACAAAAAACTGATAAGCTTCTTTTTTAGTATCATTAGAACTTTTAAAAACATATTGACGATTAGCCCAATAAGCAAAAATAACAGCACCATACCATGATAAGATATTAGCAATTAACCAGCCTATATTTAGCCATTGAATAGCTATATAATAAATAATAAAATTAACTAGGGTTGTGCAACCACCTACAAAGATATAACTAATTAATTCTTTTAAATCTTTCCTCATTTCTTTCCCTTCTTCCATGCAATAATAATAAAACCAACCCTATTCCACTACCAAATAAACTAATATTTTTAGCTGGTGCTTTAAACGTAATTTCTATTTGATGCTTTCCACTAGATATTTTACTTCCTAAAAATGCTTTATTTACACAAAATGAATCAACCTTTTTACCATCAATAGTAATAATATAACCGTTTTGATAAGGTAAAGAAGTGACCAGGTAACCATCTTTACTTACATCAATACTGCCTTTAACAATCTTATCATCTTGATTATAAACACCGTTTAATTTATCAATTTGACTATTACGATTTTTAATCACATTATAATCAAGACTATATAATTTAATATTTAAAACATCATACCGTCCGGAACTAAACTCTATTTGTAAATCACTTAAAGGTTCATTTTGACTTATTACATATGTAAAATGATTATTTCCGTTTGGATAAGCAGCTGATGAACTTGATAATTTATTTTTAATACCATTAATAGTAATTGAAGTATCCCTAGTTTTTAAATATTTCACTTTATCAATATCAAATTCAATAATCATAATTTGATTTTCAAAATTTTGATTAAGATCTAATTGCAATACACCTTTGCCCTTAGTATTGACCCGATAACCACTTTTTAAAGCTGTTATATGTAAATTAGAACTTTGCTTGTTAATCAGATAATCTAATTTTAATTCTTTTATTTGACTTTGATATTGATTATCACCATTTGCAACAACAACATTATTATAAATAGTATCTAACGTAGCTGGAAAAGCCAGCTCATCAAACTTTTCTTCACTATAAGTATCACTTGTAGCATAAATAATTGGTAAAACATCATTATTTTCATATAAATTATTACCAATTTTTTGATATCCAATAGGTACAATTTCTTCACTATAAATTGTTTTAACCCCCATCATTCCTTGAAAGAAAATATTAGAATTAGACAGTGAAGCAACTCGATTCCTTATTGAAATCGGATTGTTAATAATATCGTAATAAAAATGGTTGTATAAACTGTTATTAACCGAACTATAAATTGATGTCCGTAGTTCATTATTATTAGCAAGATTACTAGTATTTAATGATTGTTTAAAAATATCATATCTAGTACCGTTATCTACTTTAATACCATTTATACTAGAAACTTGTTGATAAGTGTCAGATGATACAAATTCTTCCTGTTTATTAATATTAAAACTCAAGACTAATGGCATGATCATCATTAAATAAAGCGCTTTTTTATTAAATCTTAAATATAAACATACGCTAAAAATAGCAAAAACAATATCAAAAATCACTAGTGGTTTTTGATAAAAAATAACTACTGGTAATAAAATCAATATCCATAGTCGATAATCGATTTTTATCATTAATTCTTCGAACTTACTTAAAGAATATATTGTCACATAAATTAATAACGGAATAAATGGTATCAATATTTTAGGTCGTGAATATAAAAATCCATTTAATCCAAAACAAAATACTGGTATAAAAATCAACAATAATAACCAAATACTTAATTTCCTAATTTCTTTTAGTTTTAAACTTAAAACCAAACCAATCCAGCTTAAATAAGTTAATCCACAACCATAATTATCATAAAGTAACCCTTCCATATTTAAACGTGGTATAAATAAAGATAAAAAATTAATACTACTTCCTTTACTTTGATGATTTTCAAGCATCACATATGCCGTAGGTAATAATAAAACACTACATATTAAAATACCTATCATTACCGGTTTAATAAATGCCCATATATTTTTAAAATTAATCTTCTTTACACAATAACAATAATAACTAAATACGACCACTATGCCTGCAACACTGAAAAAATAGCTATTAACAATCATTAAAACAATCGCAATAATTAACATTAAACTTCGACTATTTTTCAAATAACGATCTATTGCTATTAATGCCATAATCAGCCATGGCATATAATCAACAAACATAATTTGTCGATGACTATGAAATAAAACGGAAGAGCATAGTAACAAAATAGCTCCAATAATACATAAGCTATTATTAAAATTTTTACTTTTTAGCCAAATATAGAGCAAATTAACACTTAATATTAGATTGATAACCATATATATAATTATTATGTCTTTCATAGCTGCGCTAGGAATCAAACAGCCAATCAAGACATCTGGTCGAAACAAACCATAATAAGATAGATTATAAATATTTACTCCGGCGCCAATATTGAAAGCAAAATCGGGGAAAAGTGTTTTGTTTTCTATCATAGTATGACGCAAATAATCAGCCAAATTTACATGCTGACTAAGCCAATCGGTATTTGAGCCAAAAAGATATGAAGAAGGCGTGATGATCATAACCATCACAATTGTTAAAAAGAATAAAAATATAATTGAACATACTAACTGCTTTTTTTTCATTACTATCACCCTTCCGCAAAAAATTATTGCATACATTGCTTAAGAATCTGCTTAATAATATCTAAATATTTCTTAAATTTACCTTAAACAAATTTTTCATCTTTATTATGATGTATAATAGATACGAAAGTTGGTGAATTTATGACAAATAATAAAATATTAATCGTTGATGATAATCCAGAAATTAGAGAGGTCCTTAATGTTTTACTTTCTAGTGAGGGATATGAAGTTATTGAGGCTAAAGATGGCCAAGAAGCAATTGATAAAGCTAACGAAGATATTGATCTTTATATTTTAGATATTATGATGCCTATTGTTAATGGTTATCAGGCTTGTGTTGAAATTAGAAAAAAGTCTAATGCTCCAATCTTGTTTTTAACTGCTAAAGGGCAAGAAAGTGATAAAACCCTAGGTTTTTCTAGTGGTGGTGATGATTATCTTTCTAAACCTTTTTCTTATAATGAATTAACGACTAGGGTTAAAGCGTTATTACGTCGTTATTATGTATATCAAGGAAAAGCTGAACACCAAGAAAAACAAGATGATAATATTGTTTATGAAAATATTGTCATCAATCCAAATAATGAAACAGTATTATTAGATGGGAAACCTGTTGAACTTACATATCTGGAATATCAAATCCTTTATTTATTAGTAAGTAATCGTAAACGAATATTTTCAACTCAAGCTTTATATGAAAGTATTTGGAATGAACCATATTATTATAGTGCTAACAATACGATCATGGTCCATATTCGAAACTTACGTAAAAAAATTGAAGCAGACCCTCAAAATCCTAAAATAATCAAGACGATCTGGGGTAAGGGGTATCGCTGTGATTAAAAAAAATTGTTTAAATAAACTAAGTATCCAGATTTCAGCAGTAATTATCCTTTTTGGCGCTTTAGCTCTCCTTACTTTTAGTTTTCTATATTATAATAAAGATTATTTCTTTAACTTTGTTTTAGATTTAGGTATTATTTCTGACAATACGGAAACTTATGCTACCAAAATTGAAAACAAACTAATTGATAACAATGTTTCTATCAATGATATTAATGCTATTGATGAAATTTTAGGATCTAGTGAAATATATAGTGTCTCTATTTATAATGCAGATGATAATCTTTATATAACCGGTTCTTATGCAACAATTCTTGAAGATTTTATTATTAGTACTACAATCTATGAATCTAAGTCTATCTATGATGTCGAACCATATTATAGTATTTTGGAATTAAAGGATGGTTCTATCGAAATATACACTTACTCATATGCACTAGCAAAATCGGTAATTCCTTATATTAGCTTTGCTGCTATTATTTCGTTGATTATCTTTATATTTCCAACCTTCCTTTTTATTAAACGAGAAGTAAATTATATCGTTAAACTTAAAGACGAAGTAACAATTATGTCTCAAGGCGATTTAGATCATCCAATTACCATTAACGGTAATACTGAAATCGCCGAATTATCAAAACAAATTAATGATCTTAGAATCACTTTAAAAAATAATTTTATAACCGAAGAAACTAATCGGCGTGCTAACTATGAACTAGTTACTGCTTTATCTCACGACCTTAGAACACCACTAACTTCTTTAATGGGATATCTAGATATTATTAGATTTAAAAAATATAAAAATGAACAGCAGTATAATCTATATTTAAATAATTCAATTGATAAAGTTAATCAAATTAATGAACTAGCTAATAAAATGTTTGAATACTTTTTAGTTTTTAGTAAAGAACAAGATACCGAACTTACTAAAATATCATTAGGCGTTATTTATGAATATATTATTGAAAATATTGCTGTTTTAGAAGAAAATGAGTTTACAGTATTAAAACAAATCGAACATAGTGATAATTTCATCTTTGGCAATATTAATCTTCTTAAACGAATTATTAATAATATCTTCTCTAATGTTTCTAAATATGCTAATAAAAATGAGCCTATTAATATTGAATTAATTACTGATGATAATAATTTAAAATTTACTGTTAAAAATACTAAAATTCATACTGTTGATTATATTGAGAGTAATTGCATTGGATTAAAGAGTGTTAAACAAATGATGAAAATTCATGATGGTAATTTGACTATTATTGATGATAAAAGTTACTTTACTATTATAATTACCTTTCCTTTAATAAAGTAATTAGTGTATAATAGTTGCAAATCAAAGAAAAGGAGAATGACATGCAAGTAGTTGCAAAATTTGAAAAAGTATCAAAACAACAATTTATTAACGATTTTCAAGATAGTTTCACAAACTATGATATCGAAGAAATTGAAAAAATTTATGATAATTTAAAATTACCAAAAAGAGCTACGGTTGGCTCTGCTGGTTATGATTTTTATACACCTATTGATTTTACTTTAAAACCACATGAAACAATTAAAATTCCTACTGGTATTAGAGTTATTATTAATGAAGGATGGTTTTTAGCTATTTTCCCTCGTAGTGGATTAGGTTTTAAATATCGTTTACAACTTAATAATACAGTAGGAATAATTGATAGTGATTATTATCATAGTGATAATGAAGGTCATATTTTTATCAAAATTACTAATGATAGTAACGAAGATAAAACAGTTTCTTTAACTGCTGGTCAAGGTTTTGGACAAGGTATCTTTATGCCATTTGGTATTGTCGAAGATGATGATAGCGATGCTATTCGTAATGGTGGTTTTGGTTCAACAACTAAATAGTTTCAATCTCATGTTATAAACATGAGATTTTTTGTTTTTCTTTAAATAATTTATTAAAATATCAAAAAAGTTCGTAAAAATACGGTATTTTTTGTATTTATAATGTTAAAATAATGGTATTTTATGACTAATTTTGTTATTATATCTATGTATTTTAATAAGGAGGGAATAGTATGGATATTTTAAATAAATATTCAAAAAAGAAAACTGTTTATCTTTTAGCAACAGTTTCATCAGGTTTTATTACCGTATTATGGCTACTTTCAAAACTTGGAATTGGTGGTGGCTCTAGCAGTGGGTACGATAGCCTTGATGCATTATCAACAATTGGAACTATGATCACATTGATTCAAATTGTTTTCTATGCACTATTAATTGTAGCTATTGTTACTGCAATCTTGAGTGCTTTTTATTTCTTTAAAAAAGACAAACAAGATTACATTATGTTGGGGGAATTCATTGCATCATGCATTAGTTCAATACTACTTTTATTATCAATGTCTGGTGTAAACTTGGTTTGTAAAGCTATAAGAGCTTATCTTAATCAAGATATAAGTGCCCTTAGTGGTATTAGTGATGCTTCTGCTCTTTCGTCACTTACTAGTATGGCAACAAATCTTGAATATTATCTTTATGTATCAATTGCTGTATTTATTTTAAATATGGTTGTCCTTCTAATCATTAAAAATGTTATTCATATCAATAACTTCCAATATTCTTTAGAAGAAGGTCCATATATAAATAATTACTCATATCAAGGAACAAATAACGGTTCTAACTCTGGTAATTATACTGGTAATAGTGCAAATAATTCTGGTGGTTATCAAAATGCACCTAAATCAAGTTTTGATTTTAAAGCATTTATCAAATCAAAAAATGGTAAAATTACTGTTGGTGTAATTGCTGTTGCTTTGGTTGCCTTTATTGGTTATCAAATTTATGATAATTTCTTTAACTATACTGAAATTGATTTAGCTAAAAATATTACTTGTGAATTTGCTGGTAAAGATGGTGAAGGATATATCACTGATGTCAAAAATGACATTGATTATGATAAAAACAACCAACAATTAGCTGCATTTGTCAACGATACAAGGCTTGATTATGAAACAAGCTATGATCTTTCAAACGGTGATGAAGTAACAATTACTGTTAAATATTCAGAAGAAACTGCAAAAGCAAGCAAAATTAAAGTTACTAATGATTCTAAAACTTTTAAAGTAAAAGGGTTAATCGAAAGATATAAAAATGCAGCAGCATTACCTGATGATTTAATTGAAGAATTAGAATCTGAAGCAAACGATGAAGCTGAAGATCAATTTGATGATGGTTATTCAACAACTTATAACTACTCATTAGATTCAATGTGGTTCGCTAAAGGTGACGACTATGATGGTGCTATTGCTGTTTATAAAGTAGATGCCACTAGAACATCTTCTTGGAACAATGAAGTAACTCAAAATACTTACTATTATGCATTCTATACAAGTACCGAAATTAACTCAGCTTATTTAGATGATGATAACAGTCATTACTGGCATTATACTGTATTAGATGATAGTCAAAGAAATTACTTAACTACTGCTGATGGTGTTGAAGATAGTTTAAAAACTGAATTTGATGATTACAGTATCGAAAAGATTAAATAGTATTAGATTTTGTTAAAAAGAATAAATGTTTAAAAATAAAAGTTCACTCGATATTTAATCCAGTGAACTTTTATTCATATTTAACTTTATTTTCGAACAACACTTATTCTTTCTTGAAGATGATTTCCACTTACAATTTCATCTACCATAGCAATTGCATAGTCAGCATATGAAATAACACTTTCACCTTTTTCATTCAATGTTAATTCTTCGCCACCTAAAATATAAGCTCCAGTTCTTTCACCTTCAGCTTGGAAATCTCCAGCTGGTGAAACATAAGTCCATTTTACATCATAACGTTTTCTTAATTCTTTTAAAGCTTTAGCCATTGCTGAAGCTAATGGCTTAAAGATATCCGGGAAATCTGTTCCATCAGCAACACATAAAGTATGTTCTGGATTAACATATAAGCTTCCAGCTCCACCAACAATACATAATCTAATATCTGTTCCTGATAAAATATCACACAGATGTTTTAATGATGTACTGTGTTGTGGTAAATCTTCTTCAGCCCAGGCACCAAAGGCATCAACAACAACGTCAAAATCTTTTAAATCATCTTTTGTAAGATCATATAAATCTTTTTGAATTACTTTTGTAGCAACAGATTGATTTTCACCTCTTACAACTGCTGTTACATCTAAACCTCTTTCTACTGCTTCTTTAACAATTAATTTACCGGCTTTCCCGTTAGCACATACTACTGCAATTTTCATTGTTATTTCCTCCATTTCTTATTTAATGTAACTTTTATCATTACATCTATAATATAACACCAGCTTAATGTAATGTCAATGGTTACATTAAAAGCTTTTAATCTTTCTTCTTTAGCTATCACTTTCTACAAAACATTCATATAAAAAATTATCTTAATTGATACAAAGCGTAACCACTTATCTGCAACAATTTGGGTAATCTTATTTTAACTTTTATACGCTCCTTGCCCGTGATATAGTAATAGTCTGTATTTATATCAATCCCTAGCAGTTCTTCCATGTTTCATTACGTCCTCTCTTTTCAATGCTTCCAGTATGATGGCGTAAGGCACACCGAATACATAGCAAGTAAAATCTTCTAACTATAAATGCTACTATTAATATGTACAAAAACGATCATATAAAAATGTACAAAATCAATTCAACATAATATAATAATTCAGTTTTTATTGGAGGTTATATTATGATTATGAATTTAACAGTTAGTTCAAGTATTGAGATTAATTGTTTACTTGATTTACCAAAATTGAAAGTATTAGTAGAGGAGTTAAAATTGAAAATAAATAAATCACAAATTGCCCGAGAGCTTGGTGTAGATAGAAGATTGATTGATAAATATATGAATGGTTATACTAAGCCAAAGAAAAGAGAAAGAAAAAGTAAGTTAGATAATTTTTATCAAATAATATATGACTTGCTGATCAATCAAAATACTCTGGTTTTCTTTTATAAAAGAGTTTTATGGCAATATCTAAAAGATAATCATGGATTAGAGTGCTCAGCTTCCCATTTTAGAAAGTGGATCAGCCAGCATGAGGAATTTGATAAATACTTTAATGGCAGAACAAACAGGACAGTAAATGGTAAAATTAGAAACAATATGACAAATCATCGGTCAATCAAAAGAGAGACTGGTATGGGAGTTGAGGCACAATTGGATTGGAAAGAAAATATGCATTATACCTTAAGCACAGGTGAGGTTATTGAATTAAATATCTTTGCACTTGTATATTCCTATTCAAGATATAGGATTAATTTCATCTCACTTACAAAAAAGCAGGGTGCTCTGTTTCATTATCTTGATCAGGCATTTGAAGCAGCTGGTGGTGTGCCTGACATCTTAAAAACCGATAATATGAAAACAGTCATGGATGAGGCAAGAACAGAATATTCGAGTGGAAAGGTCAATGCAAAGTTTCAACAGTTTGCGGATGATTATGGCTTTATAGTGAAACCTTGTATTGCCGGAAAACCATGGAGTAAAGGGAAGGTTGAAGCGCCAATGAAATTATGGGATGAACTATATGCTTATAATGGGAAGCTGAACTATGCACAACTGAATGAAAAAGTAAAGGAAATCAATGAAAGAAATAATTGCTAGGTGCACAGTGAAATAGGAAAAATTCCGAAACTTCATATCCAAAAAGAAAAAGATTTCTTATCCCCTTTACCACAAGAAAAGATAAGAAATCAGTATAAAATCACCATTAGACCAGTAAAAGTAGATTCACAGAGTTTGTTTTCCTATAAAGGTAATAAATATTCCGCACCACCAGAATATATTGGTAAAACAGTGAAACTACAGATATTTGATGATTATATACATGTGTATTCTAACACAAGACTTATAACAATTCATCAAATATCTCAATCAAAATATAATTATCATGAAGAACATTATCAAAAAATATATGAAGTAAGTTTTAAAGACAGTTCGGATGAAATCAAACAATTAGCCAAGGCAAATTTAAATTTGATAGGAGAAATATACAATGAGTAGTACATATATGCAATTGAAAAATAACCTGAATTACTTGAAGTTAAGTCAAATGAATGAAAATTTAGATGAGATGTTGGATTATATAACCAGAAACAATCTATCTTTTACAGAAGGATTGATCAAATTGACGCAGATAGAAATCGATCATAGAGAAAAGAATATGGTCAAGTCAATGGTTAAGGTAGGGGCATTTCCTCATCATAAAGAATTAAGGGATTTTGATTTTGATTTTCAGTCATCAATAAACAAACAGCAGATATTGGATTTTGAGACACTCAGATTCATCGAGAATTGTGAAAACATCGTATTTCTGGGTAATAGTGGCGTAGGTAAAACACACCTGGCTGTAAGTATAGGCATTGCCGCGGCAAAGCGTAGAAATAGTACATATTTCATCAAATGTCATAATCTTATTCAACAATTGAAGAAAGCAAATAACGAGAACAGATTGGAAGATAGACTTCGCCATTTTACCAAATATAAAGTACTGATCATAGATGAACTTGGCTATCTTCCGATTAATAAAGATGATGCGAAATTGTTTTTTCAATTGATAGATAGACGTTATGAAAAAAGAAGCACGATATTAACTACAAATATCAATTTTAGTGAGTGGGATGAAGTCTTCTGTGATGTGGTCATGGCAAACGCTATTTTAGACAGAATCCTTCATCACGCGCACGTGGTAACTATAACGGGTAAATCCTATCGATTAAAAGATCAAATGAAGCCAAATGAAGAGGAATCCTAATACTTAAAAATGCTCTTGATTATATTGAGAAGGAACACAATTGTACATCATAAATGATCATTTTTGTACAAAATTATATTGACATTTATACATATAAAAAATTATCTTAATTGATACAAAGCGTAACCACTTATCTGCAACAATTTGGGTAATCTTATTTTAACTTTTATACGCTCCTTGCTCGTGATATAGTAATACTCTGTATTTATATCAATCCCTAGCAGTTCTTCCATGTTTCATTACGTCCTCTCTTTTCAATGCTTCCAGTATGATGGCGTAAGGCACACCGAATACATAGCAAGTAAAATCTTCTAACGTTTTCTTAGGATAGTCAGACAGGCAAAGGCGTTTCATCTCAAACCAGACCGCACGCTTGTAATAGAGTAGGTCGAAAAAATACGGACACCCGATTTTTGACTGCATATCCGTAAAAATATTGTTCAATCAATCACTCCAATCTTAAATTTGAGTATAGAAAAGCGGTTGATCTACAATGGAGTAACCGCTTTGTATGTGGCATATGAAATTGTTTATTGCTTTGTATGAACACTTAGCTGTTCTTCAATATTGCGTTCGCTGTACATGACACGTAGAATTGTTACCACCTGTTCTTCTATATCTAAAATATAAAACACAATATAGTTATCTACCGCAACAAAATGTAATCCACGGCTATGCCACGGTTCTTTTCCATATCTCGGAAAGCGTTCCGGCATTTCATCTAAACTTAATATCTGCCTTCCCAGACGTTCCAGTTGCTTTTCTGCGTTTTCCGGCGATAAAAGTTCAAAAGCGATATATTAAAATATCCCTCGTAAATCTTCCTCAGCCTATATGGATGTAACTACATTAAAAATCATAAACCATAATCTTTGCGAATATCAGCAAAAACCGTTTTTGCGTCTTTGGTTCGACCAGCTTTCATATCCGCATACCCTTTCTTCAGCTCTGCGTGCAATTTATCTGTTTCCAACGTACTTATGTCTGCGGGCGTTCTATCTGGGATTTTTAATTCAAAGGGAAGTCCTCGCTGTAAGATAATCTGTTTATAAAACATATTGATAGCATTAGAAGCAGGAATACCCAGTGTGGAGAGGATTTTTTCAGCCTGCTCTTTGATTTCAGGCTCTATTCTCACATATAAATTTGCTGACTTTGCCATTATAACAACACTCCTTTCGCGTGCGTATCTTTTTCTTTATTATACACAATTGTCCGCACAACAGCAATGCATTATTTCTTACACTTCGATAATTGTTGAACAGTTGCAACAACATGTCCTTGACACCAAAAGCATTGAACGTCAGCCCGACAGCGACTAGAGCAATCACAAGGAAGCATGTGATTAATCGCTTCAATATCTTTTTCATAGCTTTTATAATTCTCCTTTCGTTTGGATATAGAAAAAACCGTCTATTTCTAAACGGCTGGAAATAGAAAAAGAACGACAATATCGACATTCCATTATCTACTTGTGATGTTCAATTTTAATCTTTTCAATACTGATGTGCTGATAAGTACAGTATTTTAGCGGACAATCAGAATTTTTAGTTGTTTTTTCCACAACAAAAAAAACGATTCTTATTAGTAGATAACACCTACTTTTAAGAATCGTACAAAAATTATTCATGATTAAATTGCGAATTGTATAGCTTTTCATAAGCGCCTTTTTTTGCCAACAATTCTTCATGAGTACCTTTTTCTACAATATCACCATTATTTATTACCAAAATTAAATCAGCACTTTTAATTGTTGATAAACGATGGGCAATAACAAAACTTGTTCTCCCTTCCATAACACGGTGCATTGCTTCTTGAAGCATTTTTTCTAATCGGGTATCTACTGATGAAGTTGCTTCATCTAAAATTAAAATTTGTGGATCTTTTAAAATAGCTCTAGCAATCGTTAATAACTGCTTTTCACCTTGGGAAATATTATTAGCCTCTTCATTGATCATTGAATCATAACCATCTGGTAAAGTTCTAATGAAATGATGAACATTAGCCATTTTGGCAGCGTTAATAACTTCATCTTTTCGCGCATCTAAACGACCATAACGAATATTATCATAAATACTTCCTGAATATAACCAAGTATCTTGTAATACCATTCCAAACATTGAACGTAGTTCGCCACGTTTTAAATCACGAATATCAACACCATCAATTTTAATGCTTCCGCCTTTAACATCATAGAAACGTAATAATAAATTGATAATTGTTGTCTTTCCAGCTCCAGTAGGACCTACAATGGCAACCATTTGGCCACTTTTTACTTCTACATTAAAATCTTTGATCAATAAATTATCATAATATCCAAATTTAACATGTTCAAAAGTCACATTACCTTGAACATTTTCAATATGTTTAGGTGGATTAGCTTCTGGTACTTCTTCTTGTTCATTTAATAATTCAATGACCCTACCTAAAGCAGCAAATGCAGCTTGAATTTGAGCTGATAAATTGGAAATTTGTGATAATGGATCATTGATTTGCCAAATATAACGGATAAATGCTTGTAATTGCCCAACCATAAAAGTTCCAGCAATTACGTTAGCTGTTCCCATGATAGCAATTACCCCAATTGATAAATATGTAACTAAAGAATTTAATGGCGCAATCGTTGAAGAAACAAACTGGGCTTTAAAAGCATTAGTTCTTAAGTTCTCGTTAATTTGTTTAAATTTATCAATTGATTCTTCTTGTTGATTAAATAGCAATATTTCATTATATCCAGTGTACATTTCTGTAATAGCACTATTTAAATCACCTAAAGCATTTTGTTGTTTTTTAAATAATTTTTGACTTTTACCAACTACTAATTTAGTAACTAATAGTGATAAAGGAATTATCAATGTTCCAATTAATGCCATTTTGACATTGATCATATACATCATTGATAAAGCAAGTGTCACTGTTAAAACACCGCTAACTATCTGAGTAAAACTTTGTTGTAAGGCATTAGAAATAGCATCAACGTCATTTGTAATTCTACTTAAAACATCACCAAAATGATGATTATCAAAATAACGAACTGGCAACTTTCTAATCTTATTTTGTAAAGCATTTCTTAAATCCTGCATTGCATTTTGAATGGCATTAGTCAAAAAGATAACAGAAATAATCTGAGAAATTGTTTTACAAGCATAAATTATTAATAAACAAACAACAATTTCTAATACCGCACCAAAATCGATAGCAATATTAGCTAAGCCACTACTTTTAGCAACATCATTAGCTAACTGTGTAGTAATCATCCCTTCAAAACTTGGTGCTAAAACCATTGATATATTAAATACCAAAATCATTAAAATAGCGATAATAAATTGCCACTTATATGGTTTAATAAATGGCACTAATCCCATTATCGTCTTTTTAAAACCATATTTTTTATTCATGTGCCAATTCCTCCTCACTTAATTGAGAAATTGCAATCTCATAATATATCTTACATTCTTTTAATAACTGTTGATGGGTACCATGTCCAACAACCTTTCCTTCATTTAAAACAATGATTTGATCAGCATCCATAATACTGGAAATTCTTTGGGCTACTACAAGCATGATTGAATTACTCATTTCCTTTTTTAACTCTTTTCTTAAAATAGCATCAGTTTTAAAATCCAACGCTGAAAAAGAGTCATCAAAAATATAAATTGGAGCTTTACGAACCAAAGCCCGAGCAATACTTAATCTTTGCTTTTGCCCACCAGAAACATTTGTTGCCCCTTCACTGATTTCTTCATCAAAACCATGTTCTTTAGCCATGATAAAATCATAAGCTTGAGCAATTTTAACTGCATGTTCAATTTCATCATCAGTTGCATCTTTTTTACCAAATCGGATATTATCTTTAATAGTACCACTAAATAAAATTGCCTTTTGTGGAATAACCCCTAAATGATCACGTAAATCTAAAAGATCATAATCTCTAATATCTTTATTATTGATCTTTATTGCCCCATTAGTAACATCATAAAACCGTGGTATCAGATTTACTAACGTACTTTTTCCCGAACCGGTACTTCCTATAAAAGCAACCATCTCACCTTTTTTAGCTTTAAAGTTAATATCTGATAAAACTGGTTCTTCACCATCTGGATAAACAAAGGTAACATTATCAAATTCAATGCTAACATCATCTTCCTCTTTATCATCTTGGGGATTATTTTTAATCAAAGAATCAGTTTCAAAAATCTGTTCAATACGCTTAGCAGAAACTTCAGCCCGTGGGTACATCATAAACACAGTGCAAAATAACATAATAGAAAACATCGCATGAAATAAATAATCCATAAATGCCACTAATTGCCCTATTTCTAAGTTACCATTAGCAATTAAATGCGCCGCTACCCAATATATTAATAAGCCAGCGATATTCATCAACATAAAAAATATTGGCTGTGTCATTGTCATAATTTTAAATAATTTTTTAGAAAACTTTGTAAAATTATGATTAGTTCTATCAAACCGTTCTTGTTCATATTGATCATTGTCAAAAGCTCTAATTACTCTTATCCCGCTTAAATTTTCCCTTGAAATTCGATTTAAATCATCTAAAGAACGTTGTTGATTTTCAGAAATCGGTTTAGTAACTTTGGCAACAGCAAATACCCCTAAAATAATTAAAGGAATCGTTCCGGCAATTATATATGAAAGAGGTAATGATGCTCTTGCAGTCATAATAAAACTAAAAATAAACATTATTGGCGTCATCAATGCCGTTCTAAGTAATACATTTACAAACTGTTGAATTTGAAAAGCATCATTATTAGTTCTAGTAATCATTGATGAAATCCCATATTGATTAAATTCATTAGCTGTAAATTGTTGTACTTTTTTAAAAATATCATTTCGCATATCCCTAGTAATCGAAGTCGATATTTTAGCACAGCAATAACCTAAAGCAATTGTCCCTGCAACACCAATAATTGATACAAGTAAAATACATCCTCCCATCATATAAATGTAATTTAAATCACGGTTAGATACACCAACATCAATCATTGTCGCAACAATTGTAGGTATGCCTAGTTCAACCAATACAAATCCAAATACAGAAATCACATTAAAAAAGAATAATAGTTTATAATTCTTTAAATACTTTAATATTAATCGCATTTCCTTCTCCTTTCCTGATATTGTGCTAGAGATAACAATATGATAAACTATAAGGTAACCTTATAGTCAAGAGGAGAATAACAATGAAAGAAAAACTCTTTACCTGTGGTGCTTTTGCAAAAATCTGTGGTGTCGAAAAACATGTTTTATTTCATTATGATGAAATTGGTTTATTTAAACCAATCTACATTAATGAAAAGGGTTATCGATTTTATTCCTATCGTCAATATGATACATTTAAAGTTATTATTGCTTTAAAAAAAATAGGAATGTCACTAAAAGATATTCAAATATACTTAGATCAACGAAACCCTATTTTGTTTACCGAATTATTAACCCAGCAAGAAGCAAAATTACTGCAATCAATCGAAGAACTAAAACATATTCATGAAATGATTACCAGATTTAAGCAATACACCAATGAAGCATTAACAGTTGATTATGATGAAATTAAAATAGTTCATTTTAATAAAAGTAATCTAATTTTATCAGCTAATTTAGAAAACAGTACTTCAAAAGACTTTGCTGGTTTTATGAATGATTACACATCATTTATTGAAAATAATCAGGTAATGACCGGCGAATTTGTAGGGATAATGACTAAAATTGAAAATATTTATAAAAATCAAACCGCTAATTATTCTTATTTATTTACTACAACAAGCCACTTAGGTCCTAATACTTTTGAAAAAAAAGCAGGTAATTATTTATGCGGCTATCATCATGGTAATTATGATGGATTAAATGACTCATATCAACGTATCATTCAATATGCTGATGCTCATCAAATCAAACTTGGTAAATATGCTTATGAAGAATATATAATATTTGATATTAGTGAAGCCTCACCCGATAATTATTTAACCCGTATAACGATCGAACTTGAACAATAAATATTTTACTTTAACTTTTAAAAGTGATAGGCTATTGATATGGAGGTATAATATGGAACAAATTAAAAATATTAATTTAAAATCATTAGATAAAAATCTAATCTATCCAATCTACTTAGAACAAGAAATCAATGTTCAAATAACGGATACATTAAACTGTAATCTTAATAGTATTATTAACAAAGAATACTTAAAAACTACAACTATTCACACTTTAAATAATTTTAATTTTGACACAATTACATTTATTTCTTTAGGTAGTAAAGATAAAGTAACTACTCAAACAATCAGAGATGTTGCTAAAAAAATTAAAACTGATAAACCATCTGTAATTTATCTTGAAGAAATTGAAACTTCAAAACTAGATATTAATACTATTACTACAACATTTATTGAAAGCTACTTAATCGAAGCATATCAAGAACAAAAAATTGGTCATGAACCACATAAAATTTCACCAATTGATATCATTTATAGTCAAAATGATCTTAAAGAAGCAATCAATAAGGGAGTTAACTTAGGAAATGGTATTAACTATGCTCGTAAAATTAGTGATTTACCATCTAATTTAATGACTCCATATGATTTAGTTAAAGAAGCTAAAAAATTAGCACAACAATACAACATGGAATGTACAATCTTAGATAAAGATGATCTTGAAAAAATGAATGCTGGTGGAATATTATCAGTAAATAAAGGTAGTGATATTCCAGCCTACTTAATCTGTTTAAAATACACAAATGGTACAGGACCATATAGTGCTGTAATTGGTAAAGGAATTACATTTGATTCTGGCGGTTATAATATAAAAAAGAATAGTTATGGTATGAAATATGATATGTGTGGTGGTGCTGATGTTTTGGGAATCATGCAAATTCTTGCTGCCAACCATGTTAAAGCCAATGTTTATGGCATTATACCAACAACAGAAAACTTAATTAATGGTGGGGCCTATAAACCTCAAGATGTCATTACAACTCTTGCTAAAAAGACTGTCGAAATTGTTAGTACTGATGCTGAAGGTCGCTTAATACTAGCTGATGCTATTACTTACGCTCAACAATTAGGTGCAACTAAATTAATTGATTTAGCTACTCTTACTGGGGCTTGCGTTGCTGCTTTAGGTGATTTATATACTGGTGTCTTTAGTAATGATGATGATTTTTATGAAAAATTTGCTCAATGCGCTAAACAAAGTGATGAAAAAGCTTGGCGTTTACCAATCGCTAAAGAATATTTTGATAAATTAAAATCTAATAGTGCTGATTTTAAAAATTCAGTTGGTAAACCTGGTGCAGGTGCTAGTGTTGCTGCGAACTTTTTAGCCGCTTTTGTAAACGATGATGTTAAATGGATCCATTTAGATATTGCCGGAACTGCTGATAATGACGGTACCGGAGCAACTGGGGCAATGATTCGTAGTGTTGTTAATTTTATTGCTGCAAACTAAAAACAGGATTGAAAAATCCTGTTTTATAATGCACAAATTTTAGCAGCTACTTCATCCACTGATAAATTAGAGACATCTATTTTTATCGTATCCAGCTTTTCATAAAGCTTAATTCGAGCCAGACTTCTCGTTAATACATCTTCTGTTCTAATACCTTGATCAATATCTTTTTGTAATCTTTTAATTAGTGCCTTTTCATTGCAAACTAACGAAATAACTTTAACATTTAAATTATCTGTATTAATTCTTGCAAGCAATTGATCAATAATACTTTGTTCATGCATTACCCAGCAAAAAATAATATTCTCATATACTGAACAGCCAATAAAATTATTTAACTGATAACAAATATTATCAATTACCATTTTTTTAGTTTCTTCAGTGACTTGAAATGGATTCATATCCCAACACCAATCACCATCTAAAAAAACACTATTGGCCAACTTTAGTTTTAGCTTTTGACAAATAGTTGTTTTACCAACCCCCATTGTCCCGCCAATAATATAAATATTTTTCATTTTCTAATACTCCTTAAGCTTACTTCCTTAACCTTCTAGGAATAAAAGTTCTTATTTCTTCTTCATTATACCCTACTTGAAAACGGTGTTCGTCCATAATAATCGGCCTTTTTAAAATAGAAGGATTAGCTTTAATAAAAGCAATCAACTCTTCCATCTTCATACTTTCTAAATCAACAGTTGCTGATTTAAAAACTTTACTATTTTTAGAAATAATATCATCGGTTCCATTTTCACAACGTTCTAATATCTCTTTTATCTCACTAGTATGTAAATCAGATGAAAAAATATTTTTTTCAATGAAGCTGAGATTATGTTCCTTTAACCAGGCAATCACCTTTCGACAAGATTGGCTAGCTGGTGTAGTATAAACTCTAATCATCAAATTCCCCCATCCCAACAAAGTTTATTTTTTTACACGTAAGATAATAACATATTCATCATCATTTTCTTCTGTTTCACTAGTTACTTCGACCCCTGATTTTAAAATTAAATCAGTTGCTTGATTGATCGTATTAATAGCAATCTTAAAATTTCGTGAAACAGCTTTAACAGTTCCTTTATTTTTTTTCTTAATTTTTGGCGGTTTATTAATTAAAGTCTCTGTTTGCTTTACATTTAATGATTTATCAATAACTTCATGTAAGACTTCTTCTTGTTTTTCTGGCTGTAAACTTAACATTGCTCGAGCATGACGTTCAGTAATCTGTTTAGATTTTAAAGCATCTTTTACTTCATCACTTAATTTTAATAATCTAAGTTTATTAGCAATCGTTGATTGTTTTTTACCAACTTTATTAGCTAGTTCAGTTTGGCTCATACCATAAGTATCGATTAATGTTTTATAAGCATTAGCTTCTTCAATTGGTGTTAAATCTTCTCGTTGGATGTTTTCAATAATTGCATAAGTATCCATTTGTTTATCATCAATATCTTTAATAATACATGGTACTGTCTTTAAACCAGCTAGTTTACATGCACGATAACGACGTTCACCGGCAATAATTTGATAATTTCGATTGTATTTTCTAACAATCAATGGCTGAATCAAACCATTTTCTTTAATTGACGTAGCCAATTCAGCAATTTTTTCATCATCAAAAATTGTTCTTGGTTGATTTTCATTAGCTTTGATTTTTTCAATATCTATTTGTTTATATACTTTCTCTAACATATTCTCTCCTATAAAGGCTGTTTTTTAATCTTACTAAACATTCGAGGATATTTACCTGGAGTAGCTTTAACTTTTTTGATAATTATATTGCTTCGATGATCATCATTAGTTAACGTAAAATCGATTACTTCGTCAACACGACCACCCAATATTTTTATCCCATTACTTGCCTCTTTTAATTCTTCTTTAGCTTTTAATCCTTTAAGAGCTAAAAAATAGCCATTTACTTTTACCAGTGGTAAGCAAAGTTCATCAAGAATATTTAATCTAGCAACAGCTCTTGCCATAACAATATCGGCTTCCTGACGATGATCTTTAGCATATTCTTCAGCACGAGCACTTATTGCCTGACAATCTGTCAACTTTAATTCTTTAAATAAATGATTTAAAAAAGTTATTCTTTTTGTAAGTGAATCAACAATAGTAACCTTTAAATCAGGATACACTATTTTAAGAGGAATACTAGGAAAGCCAGCCCCAGCACCAACATCAATTATCTTTTGATTATTAAATTTAAAATTAAATGCAATTGTTAGTGAATCATAAAAATGTTTTAAATAAACCCCTTCTTGATCAGTAATTGCCGTTAAATTCATTTTTTGATTCCATTCAACTAAAAGTTCATAATATTTTTTAAACTGTTCAATCTGCAACGCAGTTAATTCAATTCCCTGCTGTTTCAGTTGATTAATAAATTCTTGTTCGTTCATATCTATTCCTCATTATATTTTTGTTTTAAATAAATCAATAACACTGAAATATCAGCAGGATTAATACCAGAGATCCGCGTAGCTTGTCCAATTGTTAAAGGACGAATTTTATTTAATTTTTGTCTTGCTTCTAAAGCTAAATTCTTAACTTGATCATAGTCAATATCTGATGGAATTTTCTTTTCTTCCATCTTTGTTTGTTTTTCAGCTTGACGTTTTGCCTTATCTATATAGCCCTTATATTTAATCAAAATAGTAACACGACGACGTTGTTCTTCACTTAATTCTGGACCTTCAACAAATGGCAAAATCATATCATATGTTAATTCAGGGCGTTTAATTAATTCCTTAGCACTAATTCCTTCTGTTAAACGAGCTGAATTATACTGTTCTAATAAATCGTTTATTTCATGTTTTGGTGTAAAACGAATTGTATCCAAACGTTCAATTTCATCAAAAATACCTTTCATTTTTGCTAAATATTCATCATAAACCTCATCATTGATTAAACCTACATCATGGCCATATTTCATTAAACGTTCATCAGCATTATCATGACGAATTAATAAACGATACTCAGCACGACTAGTTAACATTCGATATGGCTCATCTGTTCCTTTAGTTACTAAGTCATCAATCATAACACCAATATAAGCTTCATCACGTTTTAAAACTAATGGTGCTTTTCCTTGTAATTTTAAACTAGCATTAATTCCGGCGATCAATCCTTGTCCAGCTGCTTCTTCATAACCGCTAGTTCCATTGATTTGACCAGCAGTAAATAAATTTTTAATTACTTTAGTTTCTAATGAAGGCCATAATTGTAAAGGATCAATAGCATCATATTCAATAGCATAAGCATATTTTAAAATCTTACAATTTTCTAGACCAGGTATCGTTCTAATCATTTCCTCTTGAACATCATGAGGTAACGAACTAGAAAAACCTTGAACATAAATAGTATTCATTTCTCTAGATTCTGGTTCTAAAAAAATCTGATGTTGTTTTTTATCAGCAAATTTTACAATCTTATCTTCAATTGATGGACAATAGCGTGGTCCAACTCCTTTTACGATACCACCATACATACTTGATTTGTGTAAATTATCTCGTATTATTTGATGTGTTTTTTCATTTGTATATGTTAAATAACATGGTACTTGTTGGTCAATTGGTACAAATTCTTTTGTTCTAAAACTAAAAGCCAATTTAGCATCAGTTCCTGGTTGTAACGTTGTTTTTGAATAATCAACACTATTAATATCCACTCGTGGTGGAGTTCCTGTTTTCAATCGTTGAATTCTAAAACCAAGCTTAGCTAAACGAGTTGATAAATATTTAGATTCTTTTTGTTGATCAGGTCCACTAGGATGTTTTTGATGACCACATAAAATTTCTGCTTTTAAATAAGTTCCAGTCGTTAAGATGACCATCTTACCCATAATTTTTTGACCATCATCTAAAATTACACCTTTAACTGTGTTATCTTCTACAATTAAATCTTCGACCATTCCTTCTACTATATCCAAGTTTTCTTGTTCTTTTAATACTTTTTGCATATAGCGAGGATATTTTATTTTATCAGCTTGACCACGTAAAGATTGAACTCCTGGGCCTTTTGCTGTATTTAACATTTTCATTTGTAAATATGTTTTATCAGCAGTTACTGCCATTTGCCCTCCTAGAGCATCTATTTCCCGGACAATAATTCCTTTTGCCGGTCCTCCAATTGAGGTATTACAAGGAAGGCTGCCAACATTATCAAAATTAGATGTTACTAAAACTGTTTTTTGTTTCATTCTTGCTGGTGCTAAAGCTGCTTCAATACCGGCATGCCCACCACCTACAACAATTATATCATACACGATTTTTCCCTCCTTTAAGTCGTCTACTATTGTACTACAAAATCGCTATTTTTAAAACTATAAAGATTTTATTTACCAAATCATCGAAATAAAAAAAGATCAGACATAGCTGACCTTTCTATTTCCAGAAGTTTTTGCCACTTCCAACTGAAATAATTTTAAACTGAGTATTATTTGAGGTTCCACCGCTGAAATATTTACCAGCTTCAGTTCCATTAAAGATATCAATTTTATTACCTTTAATAGCTCCACCTCTATCAACAACAATACCATAGGCTGTTGATTCAATACTTAAATTATGATTAGAAATCTCAATAATTGTTCCAAATGGAATTGATGGATCGGCTGCTAAGCAATAATATGAGCGCCCATTATATGTTAATTTGGCACTATTAGATCCTTGTACTCCAGAAATTGGACTTAACTTAATACCACTAGAAGAAGTTCCATTACCTCCAGCACAATCACCACCATAAGTAGTTAATCGTCCTGTAAAGTAAGCTCCCTCCTGTAAAGTACCTGTTTCAATTATTGTATCAGTAGCTGGACTTATCACCTCGCTACCAATAAGCTGTCTGCTTACTTCATTTCCGTTTTGATAAGTTACTCGATAAGTATTTTTTACTTGGCCATCTTGCCCTTGTTGAGCAACTTTAGTCGTAAACAATTCTAATCCTGTTGTATTTATTGTATTGGATTTAACAGCAACTACTTCTTCTATATTTGCTTCGTTTACGCGGGTAATTTGAATCAAATCACCATCATTAACTACATAATTCAAATCTAAATTCACGATATCTTGTGGATTAACAACAATACCTAATTCATCAAGAACATCAGATACTGAGTTTTGTCTAACTAAATATCCTTTTTGTCCCGTATTACCATCTTCAACAGTTACATCAATTGTTTCCACATAGTTATCAATTTGATCAGTCGCACCAACATTAAATACAGCGAACATGATCCCGATATAGGCAATCATTACAACAACTAACCCCTTCATACGGGGGTCTGCTTTAATAACAGCCTCTTTAATTTTGTTCATTATTTTTCCTCCTATTTAATACCAAAAACTTTTTTGGCATTAAACGTTGTCGCCCTTGCAACGTTTTCTATTTCCATGTTTTTTAGCTTAGCTATTTCCTGGGCAATATACACAACATTTGCAGGCTCATTCAACTTACCTCGATATGGGTGAGGAGTCAAATAAGGACAGTCAGTTTCAATTAATAAATGCTCTAAATCAATATTTGCTGCCACATCTTTAGGAACTCGGGCATTTTTAAAGGTTACCGGTCCTGCCAACGAAATGTAAAAACCAATATCAATAAAGCGTTTGGCCATTTCTACCGATCCACTATAACAATGCATTATTCCTGGATGTCCATTGCGTTTTAAAACTTGATAGGTGTCTTCATAAGCATCACGACAATGAATTACTACTGGCTTTTGGTATTTTTTTACTAATTCCATTTGCCAATTAAAAACCTCTAACTGTTTTTCTTTACTAACAGTATCCCAATAATAATCAAGTCCGATTTCACCTAAAGCTACAACACAAGGCTCTTTTAGGTACTCTTCCAACTCGTCCATATCTTCTTTAGTTGTATCTAAGCAGTCATTTGGTCCAATACCAACTGCCGCATATATAAAATCATATTGTTTTGCAAGTTCAACAGCTTTTTTAGAAGACTCTAGTGTATAGCCAACAACGACCATATTATTCACTTGATTATCCAAAGCTTTTTGAATAAACATATCATGATTTTCAAATAATTCTTCACTATTTAAGTGACAATGAGTATCAAAGTACATAAATTCACCTCCGCTGTATATTAACAAAATCATATAGATTTGTCAAATATCTAAATGATATTTTCATAACACAGCTAAAAAAGCAACGATAAAATCGACACTTTTATAACTGAGTTCTCTTTTTAAACCTTAATCAAACAAAACTTTTTAGCCAAATCATAAATTTTTTGGATATTTAATCCATTTATAGCAAGAATAGTTATAAAATGTAAATCGATTTTATAAACTAATTTTTGACAATTCTGCTACTATTATTCAAAAAAAAACAGACAGTTTACACTGCCTGTTTTATAGATATCAGGGAAAAGATATCCAAAGAGTAGTAGTCTTTTTTTGAGAAAGGATTGAAAAAAACATATTATTTTTGACTACACTGTTAGTATAAGCTATAATTTTCGTTCAATTTAGTCATGATTTTATAAGAATATCTTTAAATAATGGTAAATTATGGTTTAGAAATGATTAAATTATTTTATTGATAGTTTAAAACTATTTTTTGATTACCATGATCTATTACTTCTAATTTATAGTCATATAGCTGCTTTAGAGATTTAGGATTAATAACATCATTAGGTTTTCCTTGAAATAAAATCTTTCCATCTTTCATTGCTACTATTTCATCACTATAATTAATTGCCTGATTAATATCATGGTGAACCATAATAATAGTCATTTTATAATCATGATTAATTTTTTTAATTAAATTTAATATTTCTATTTGATACTTTACATCTAAATAAGTTGTAGGTTCATCTAATAACAAAATTGGTGTTTTTTGACACAATGCAACTGCAAGCCAAACTCGTTGTTGTTGACCACCGGATAATTTAGCCAATTGGTGGTCTTGATATTTTTTTAAATTAGTTATTTCTAAAGCCCAATCAATGATTTGATAATCTTTTTCACCCAAACTTTGATGATAGCTAAGATATGGTAATCGACCATAACCAACAATTGTCTTAACATCTAAATCCCCATATATTTGATTCTTTTGATGAACTACTGCTACTTTTTTAGCAAAATTTTTCAATTTATAATCCCAGATATTTTTGCCATTTAGCTTAATTACACCCTCATTGCTTTTATAAATCCGGCTCAATAACATTAATAATGTCGATTTACCACTGCCATTTGGTCCAATGATTGAAGTAATTTTATTTTCTTGAAAAACTACCGATAAATCATCAATAAATGGCTTATTATGATAACTAAATCTAATATTATTAACTTCCATTTACATCAATACTCCGTTTCAATAAAATAATAAACAACGGTCCTCCAATAACAGCCATAATTATCGCTGGTGCTATTTCATAAGGAGCCATGATAACCCGTCCAATCGTATCAGTAATCAATAAAACAATCATCCCAATCAAAAAACTAACCGGTAATAAATATTTATGTTCTAAACCTACTAATAATCTAGAAACATGAGGAACTAACAAAGCGATAAAACCAATCACCCCAACAACCGAAACCGAAATGCTGCATAATAATACTGCTAATAATGACAAACCAAATCGATAAAAATTAACATTTACTCCTAATGTCGTTAAAGTCCTGTCTTCAAGAGCTAATAAATTACAAGCCTTAGCCATGAACATAGTAACTAACACTACTGGTAATAAACAAACTAGTAAAACAGTTACATTTTGCCAAGTATATAAAGCTACCGTTCCCGTTGCCTGACTTGTCAAAGATGCTGATGAACTTTCAACTAAGGACACTAGCGCGCTGATCGTATAATTTATTGCGACACCAATTAAAATAATTCTAGTTGTCTTAAATCCTGATTTCCACGACAAACTATAAATAATTGCAAATGTAATAAGTCCACCTAAAAAAGCTATTAACCAGTTAATACTATAAAGCTGCGGTAATAATAACCCCGCTAAAATACTGGCAAGATTAGCACCATTACTAATACCAATAATTCCGGGATCAGCTAAAGGATTTTTTAAAACCACTTGGAATAATAATCCCGATAAAGCCAGAGCTCCACCGGCCAACATCATTACAATTACCCGTGGAAACCGAATCGTATAAACACTCGCTACCTCACTATCATATTCAATAAATAATCCTTTAAATAACTGTGGTATGGAAACCTGAATACTTCCTAGATTAATAGCAACAAAAAAACTCACAAATAATATTACTATTAGTACTAAAATAAATAATTTAGGATGTTTTTTAATCTGTGCCATATAAAATTCCCTCTAGATTTTCTAATCCCTTTTGGTAATTAAAATTAGCACTCATCCCAAAATAATTATTATCTAAATCATAAACACGACCATTTTGGACGGCACTAAATTGTGACCAGATAGCATTTTCTTGAAATTCTTTTTTAAAATACTCCATTACTTCCTCAGGCAAGGCATGACTTGTTCTTAAGATGATATCCGGATTTTGTTGTAACATATCTTCAACATTTACATTTACAAAATCCTGGCCATCACCATTACCATAAATATTAGTCCCACCTGCTAGTCTTACTAAATCACCAACATAACTAGATTCTGTTGCTACAACATAGCTACCACCTGGCAACCCCATTAATATTAAAACTCGGGGACTAGTTTGATTTTGATATTTTTCTCTAAATGCTACCATATAATCAACAAATTCATTTACAAGTTTAGCTGCTTTATCTTCTTTATCTAATAACTTTCCTAATTCTTCAATACTTTTAAACATTCCAGAAACACTTTTTAAATTCAGAAATGATGAACTAATACCAATTTTTTCATACTTAGCTGCCAAATCACCTTCTAATGAATTAGGACTTAATATCAAATCTGGTTTTAAAGTTGATAATGTTTCCATATCTGGTGCCATTGCAGTCCCTAATTCGGTTGCATTTTGATATTTTTTAGGTACTGAATAAGCTTCAGTTGTAGGAATTCCAATAACCTGATCAGCCGATATCTCTAAAGCTTCTAAAATTTCAGTCACTGCTACAGAAGTTGCTGCTATTGTTAATTTATCATTATTATTGCTAGCACCACTTTGATCAACACAGCCAACAAATGATAAAGTTAATATTAAAGCTAATAAACTACTTTTTAACTTTTTTAACATAATATATTCCTCCTGCTACAGCTATTAAAACAACCATCACTACTCCACCAATTATCATTGGTAAATTATTAGTTTGTTCTTTTATTTCCCCACTATCTTTTTTTAGATTTTTAACTGTTAATTTGGCGTCTTTATCCACCTTACCATCATCATCAATAATATAATTTGATAATCCTGTAACATTTTCCATCAATGACTCTTTGTTAATTGTCCCAACCTGTTGGTTTTCGGTTGTATTTGTAACAACAGTTTCTTGACTTACATTCTCTTCATTACTACTAGATTCATTATTTTGATCAGTACTAGAATTTGAAGTTGTAGTGTTATTACTTGTACTATTACTATTTGAAGTTGCCGGAACCATTTGACTTTCATACATCCCTGTACCAGGCGTCGCTGAATTTACATCGGCCTGAAAGAAAAACTGTACATTTCTTCCCATTGGTACAACATAAATAATCGGGCTAATATATTCACTTGGTGAGTTTACCTGGATTCTAAAACGTTTTGCATTTGATGTACTAGTGCTTAATTCACTAGCACTAGCATTACGAAAACTCCCACTACTATTCATAATTTTAAAGCTGTAATTAGAAATATTATCAGCTAAATTAATTTCAAAAGTAAGATAATATTTTCCACCTGTTTGTTCTAATAACAATTGACTACTAATAATATTTGAACACATGCTTTCGCCAAGCGCAATATTAGTTCCACCATCTTCTGGTGAACCAGTATGAGGATTAACATAAGACGTGGAGCGTCCAACTAAGTACGCTCCATCGTCAAGGGCAAAAGCTGGTTTAATCGTGATTACTAATGTCAAAATTGTAATCAGTGTTAAAACAATCTTTTTTATTGCCATAATTTTCTTCTAACTAAATAACCCATAGTTACAAGTGATACAATTAATAATCCTCCCATTAATTCTATACTTGTATTATCACCAGTTTTTACAGCTGTGCTATTTGAACTAGTTGTATTATTATCTGTTGCAGGTACTGTTGTATCTGTTTTAGAATCATCAGTAGTCGGTTGATTATCATCACCCTTTACAACTGGTGCTTCAGTTGAAGCAGATACATATGTTAAAGTTGAATAATCCACTTTAATACGAGCATCAATATCCCCATTACCCATCATTGCTACATGGGGATTAACAACAACATTGAAAAATTCTTCTTCACTAGGTAAAGCAAATGACCATAATACTGGATTACCTTCATTGTCTCTTGCTTCTACAGTAGCCATATTGTCTTTATAATTACTATCGCTAGTAGAACCAATATATAATTCTTGTAATGCTGCTTCTAAACTTGCAAATGACATTTTTTTAGTTGTTAAATACATTGTTTTTACACCATCTTTAACCACAACAGTTGCCATTTCATCAACTGCTTCTGCTGCCATTGAAGCTTTATCCTGAGTCGCATTCCACAATGCAACTTTGACATTATATGTACCATCTTTACTAAATTTTGAAGTTTCTTTATCGTCTTCAACCAATACCGGATTATCTAATCCTAAAGATAATCTAGCCTCAGCACCACGTGAACTTCCACCGTAATAGAATTTTACATTAGTATATTTAGTATTTTTATCTAATGTAAATTTAATTTGTGAAACATTGCCGTCACTATCATAATCTGTAACTTCGGCTGTTTTGTATGTCCCATCAGCTAATTGATATTCCATATTATCAACATAGGCCGTTTGACCATAAACCGTTACTGATCCCATTTCCAATGTAACAACTAATTTGCCACCATTAGCTTCTACTACTGCACTTTTTACTGCTTGAGCTGCCATAGATTGATCATCACTATCCGTTTTTAAAACATCAACAGCTACTTCATATTTACCATTTTCTAAATTATAGACCGGATTTTCTGGTTCTGGTTTAGGAATAATAATTCCATCTGTATTAAATTGAATATAAGCATTAGTTGTCATCATCATCACATCAACATACATCTGGATATAGACACCTTCACTATCAACGGCTACTGGTATTTTTACTTTTTCAACCTGTTGAGCCCCTGAAGCATCAGTTCGATAACTAATAACTTCGGCATCGTTTAATGATGAATTAGTATCTGTTTCATAGTATTTGATATTTGAGGCATTACCTAAAAATCCAAACATACTTAATGTTTTAAATTCAGCAATCAAATACCATTTACCATCAATTATTTCTAGAGTTCCTTCATCAGCTAATGCTCCTGCTGCCATTGAATCATTATTAATATTTGAGGCATTCTTCAAAACGGTTGATACTATGTAACTACCATCGGGTAAAGTGCCATTTTCTTGAGCGCTAACTCCATTTAATGAAGCTAATTGAATCCCAAAAGCCATCATTAAAACTAATGCAACTTTTAATATTTTTTTCATATTCTCCTCCTCTTAGATATATTTGTTAGTTTTTTCTAACTTAAATATCAAAAAAAATATTTTCTTTAAGTTAGTTAAAACTAACCACAACGGAATTTTAACAGTATTTCTACTCATTTCAACTACATTTTTTGTTTCAATCCTGCAACAAAATAACAAAATATCTTACTGTTTTAAAATAATTTATTTGTTGTACCCCACGAAACATTATTTAAAAATAATTGTTAAAATCACTTCATTTTCTGGTATATGAATAATTCCGACATCTACTTTAACTATAATTTTAAACGATGCTTGTAACATTCTTTCTTCCTTACTATAAAAAAACCGTAATTTAGAGATCGGTATAACAAAATTACCACGAATAAAATGACTTGATATAAATTGATTTTCAATTTCATATTTCAATGATTCCAATTTCCCTTTCAATACCATCTTACCACTTAACGAAACATGTTCAACTTCTTTAGGTTTAAGAATCAATTGACCATAACCTTGTTTAATTTCTAAAACACCGGGATGATAAAAACCTTCATTAGCCATAGAAATCCCCACACGATCTTTTTTATACACCGTAAATGCAAAAGAATATTCACCGTCATCTAGATTAACACTAAGCATATCGCCACTAATTTCTTTAACATTTGCAATTAATTTGAATAATTTCTCTTTACTGGTATTATTTACTAATTTTGCCCTAGCTTCATCACTCAATGTCAATACTAATAACAAAGCTTCTTGGTACGCTTGTTCTTCATTAAAATCAGCACTATCCTGGAGCCATTTCGATAACTTATTAATGTCGTACTTATATCTTTTTGCCATTTGACAACCCTGACAAGATAGTTTTCCTTTCCCTTTTTCTAATAAAAGTCCTTCTTGATAAAAAGTATTTAAAACACGACTAATTGTTGATTTGGATATATTCATTTCCTGAGCAATTCTAGTAATCGTATAGCCTTTATCCTTATAATCGTATAAAAAAAGTAAGTATGTTAGTTTTTCTTTTGTTAATTGCATGTCATGCTCCTTTATATAAATTATAGTTAGTTTACGCTAACTATATTACCCTTATTAGTTTAATATTGCAATAATAAATTGTTTCAACTAAACAAAAGAGATAATTTTTCAATTAAATATAAACTTTTTTAGCAAAATAGATATGATTAGCGTATATAACAACTTTAAAACATTAATAATTAACGTGATAAACATTAAAAAGTATGTTATCCTTAAAAGAGAACAATAAAATAATCCATTTATTATTTCAACTAAATTAAACCAAAAAAGCTATCATAGCTGTCAAAATAGGTTAATGACTTACCATAATTAATACCTTGCAAAATCATCAAAGATGATATAAACCATACATTATCTATTTAAATAAGTTGAAAATCCATCATTAAAAACATATTATACGAGGAGATGGGCAGATGAAAAAAACAAGTAGCAAATTAGTATTTTATTTAATGACCGGTATTTATATTATTACTTTAGCAGGGTCATTTATTTATAATTATCTAAATGGTAATCAACAGGCTTTTTATATGGGAATCGTTGCTTGTTTAACACCGTGGCTTTTCCCAGCGCTTATGCACATTTTAAAGATCAAGATGACCGATGAAGTCAAAATATTGAACGTAGTCTTTATCTATTTTGCATCTTTAATTGGTAGCTGTTTAGGTGGCTATCATGTCGCATATTTTGATAAAATTGTTCATTTTTTCAGCGGTATTCTTGCTAGTATTTTTGCTGTTTTTATTTTTACTCTTATTAAAAAGCAAACACATATTAGCAATAAACAGGATTACATTATCTTTTTAATTTTTATTGTTGCTGTTAATTTATCTGTTGCTGTTATATGGGAATTCTATGAATATGGCATGTTAATTTTCTTTAATAATGATTGTATCAATCATTATTCTACTGGAGTTCATGATTCTTTAACTGATATGATCTGTGCTTTCTTTGGTGGGTTAATCGTCCTTGGATATGTTATTTCTTATTATCGTAAAGATAAGCAAAACTGGGTTATCAATATGGTACAGCGTTTCTATAACAAAAATATTGAAACATTTAGTAAATTGTAAAAAAAGCTATTATTTAATCAATGATTAAATAATAGCTAATTTTTTTATTTATCAAAATCAAACATTTGGAAAACATCAGAAACCGGTAAGCAGTTTTCAATATTTTCGATTGTTTTAGCTAGTAACCCAGCTACAGAAACGATTTTTAATTTAGAAAACATTTTTTCTTCTGGTAATTTAATTGTATCTGTAACAACTACTTCATCAGCAGATGAGTTTTGTAGTCTTTCAACTGCTGGCCCAGAGAAAACTGGATGCGTACAAGCTACAGAAATTGATTTAGCACCTTTTTCTTTTAACATTTCAATTCCCGCAACAATTGTACCACCTGTATCAATCATATCATCAATCATGATACAGTTTTTACCTGATACATCACCTAATACCCCCATGATTTCTGCTACATTTGGTTTAGGTCTTCTTTTATCAATAATAGCTACTGGTGCATCTAAAGCTACTGCTAATTTACGAGCGCGAGTTGCTCCACCATGATCTGGAGAAACAACACAAATATCTTCCATATTTTTTCTTTTAAAATAATTAGAAATTAATGGTAATGCTTGCATTTCATCAACAGGAATATCAAAGAATCCCTGAATTTGAGCTGCATGTAAATCAACAGTAACAACACGTGTTACCCCTGCTACCGTTAATAAATCAGCAACTAATTTTGAAGTAATTGGTTGTCTTGGTTTAGCTTTACGATCTTGTCTTGCATATCCAAAATATGGAATAATAGCTGTAATTTCTTTAGCTGAAGCTCTTTTTAAAGCATCAACTAAAACTAAGATTTCCATTAAATTTTCAGTAACTGGATTTGAAGTTGATTGAACAATAAAAACATCTTTTCCACGTACTGATTCATCAATTTCAACCAAAATTTCACCATCTGCAAAATGATGTACTTTACTTTTTCCTACTTTAGTTCCTAATTTTTCTGCAATATCATTAGCTAATTCTTTACTAGCTGATAACGAAAAAACAGTAATTTTGTTCTTCATCTTATTCTCCTATTTTCCTTTTTGATTTCTCTTTTCTTCTAATACCTTAGCGTAACCTTCTTTATTTACTTGTCTTGCTCTAGCGATTGCCATAGCGTCGTCATTTACTTGATCAGTAATTGTTGATCCAGCAGCGACATAAGCATTTGCACCAACTGATACTGGTGCCACTAGATTACTATTACATCCAATAAATGCATTATCACCGATAATAGTTTGATATTTATTTTTACCATCATAATTAGATGTTATAGTTCCACAACCCATGTTAACGTTGCTTCCAACTGTTGCATCGCCAACATATGTTAAATGTGAAGCCTTGCTTCCTTTTCCAAAAACAGCTTTTTTCATTTCTACAAAGTTACCCATATGAGCATTTTCCATAATATGACAATTTGTTCTAAGTCTTGCAAATGGTCCAATATCAACGCCATTTTCAATAATAGAATCAGAAATAACTGAGAATTTAATCTCAACATTATCTTTGATTTCAACATTATCAAATTCACAATAAGGACCTATATGACAATTATTGCCAATCTTTGTTCTACCTTTAATAATACATCCTGGTTCAATTGTTGTATCACTACCGATTTCAACATCAACACCAATATAAGTATTATTAATATCGATAATATTAACACCATTTAATAAATGCTGTTTGTTTACTTTTAACTGTAATGTTTTAGTAGCCTCAGCTAATTCAACGCGATCATTAATACCACCGACTTCAGCTAAATCAGCAATTTTATAACCACCAACTTTTAAGTTGTCGTTATTCATAATTTCGATAACATCAGTAATATAATATTCGTTTTGAGCATTGTTGTTAGTAACTTTTTCTAATGCCTGGAATAAAGCCTGGTTGTCAAAACAGTATTCTCCACAATTCATCTCACTAATTTGAATTTGTTCAGGAGTACAATCTTTAAATTCTACAATACCTTTAACCTGATCATTTTCACGAATTACACGACCAAATTTTTTATCTAAATCACAATCACAAGTCATAATAGTTCCCTTTAAATGATTATCATTATGATAAGCAATTAAATCTTGTAATGTTTTACTAGTAATAAGTGGAGCATCTCCATTTAAAACAACTGTAGTTCCTTCTTTATTGGCTAAAGCTTCTTTACATTGCATTAATGCATGTCCAGTTCCTAACTGCTGATGTTGATAAATAATATTGACATCATCTAATAATTTTTCAACTTCATTTGCTTTATGACCAACGATAACATAAATCTCATCTACGCCAACCTGTTTCAATTCATCAACAATATGATTGATCATTGGCTTATACAAAACCTCATGAACAACTTTAGGTTTATCAGATTTCATTCTGGTTCCTTTACCAGCTGCCATTACTACCGCATATGTTCTCATTTTCACACCTCTTTTTTCAACAACATAATAACAAAAAATTAACATTAGTTAAAGGAAAAAAGCTAAAAACTAGCGATAAATTGTATCTCTTTTCTAATATTTAGTTTATAATTCATTTAATATTTCAGTTTTTCTGACAAAATAATACTTTCCTCTAAAAAAATTATAGCCATTTTCTAGTATTTCTTCATCACGAGTTAAACCAAAAACAGTCGATCCGCTTCCCGACATTAAAGCTCCATCAAAACCTAATTCCATTAATTCTTTTTTTATTTGTTCAATTTCTGGCACCATATCAATTGAAGGAGCCTCTAATGTATTTTGAAGATTATCAATTACTGTCTGATAATCATCTTCTTCAATTCCTTTGATCATCAAACGACAATCTTGATGGCTGGCTTTTGTTAAATCAAGACTATTAAAACATTTTTTAGTAGAAACACCTCGTTTAGGTTTTACTAATAATACTTTACAATTAAATGGATGTTCTATAAATTCTAATCGCTCTCCAATTCCTTGAACAAAAGCAATTTTTTGATAAATACAAAATGGAATATCAGCCCCTACTTCTTTACCTAATGATGCCATTTGCTCCAATGTTAAATTTAAATGAAATAATTGATTCATCGCTTTAATTACTGCTGCGCCATCACTGCTTCCTCCAGCCAATCCGGCTTGAGTTGGAATATGTTTATAAACAAAAATCTTAACACCTTTTTTTATCTGATAACGTTCTTTCATCAAAGCGGCCACTTTATACATAATATTCCGATTATCAGTTGGCATAATTTTACTATTCGAAGCTATTTCAATACCACTATCAATAATATTAATATAAATTAAATCATGTAGTGTAATTGGTGCCATTATCATTTCTAATTCATGATAACCATCTTCTCTTTTTCTAATTACATCTAACGCTAAATTAATTTTTGCATATGCTCTTATTTTCATTACTTCACCTGCTTGCTGGATAAATTTTACGTGCCACTCCTCTAGTATCAATACCACCAATACCTAATTGCTTATTAGATGTTTTAGCCACAATTTTTTCTAAATCAACATAGTTTTTTATACTTGCATTAGCTATTTGGCTAACAACAAATACTGGATCTAAAGCATGAATATTTTTGCGACTAGGACTTGAAGCAAAATTGGCGCCGCTAGCTAATAATAATTCATAATATGACTGACAAGCACCTGCAAAAATAATTAAACTATCTTTATCATCTTCATACAAACGTGCTTGTCTAATTGCCTCAACAAAATCTTTTGAATGTAAATAACAATTAATATCATGACGATTACCATTTTTCTTCATCGCATCATGTCCAGTAATAACTAACAAATTAGGGCGATGTTTTTCTAGTAAAGGAATGATTTTTTCTTTAATTTCAGTTTCTTTCATATAATAACCATGAACATTAATATTAAATTCTTTATACTTCTTTAAACACATTTTTAAATAATCTTTATCCCCATCAATGTGTAAAACACTACCTTTTAAACATGGTTTATTTTCAACTAAAATATCATTTTTCTCACTACTAAAATCACTTAACTCCAAATCACTTTCTTCACTATCAGCTATTAAGCGATATTCAATCCCCGTTAAATAATAGATTCCATCTTTTATATCTGTAATTCGAAAACAAATATCTTTTCCATATTTTTTTCGACAAACAATATCACCTATTTTCATCTATAATCACCACTTTATTATATGAAATTAAATAAATTTGGTGATATTTTTAAAATCTTCCAACGCTAATTCTTCACTTCTTTTACTGCTTTCTATCTTAGCATTATCTAAAATCTCCTGGGCATTATCATAATGTTGTTTTAAATTATTTAAAATTGTCTTTCTTCTTTGTTTAAAACAAACCTTTAATACTTCATACAACTTTAAATCAGCTTCTTTTTTTATATCAATGGCAATAACTGCTGAATCAACGTGTGGTGCCGGGATAAAAACGTTTTTACTAACTGTAAATAAATAATCAATTGATCCCATATCTTCGATCATCATCATTAGAGGATTTTTTAATGATCCTGTCATTTTTAAAGCCACTTCTTTTTGAATCATTACAACAATTTTATCAATTTTACAATTACTCAAAAGAACTTTTTCAATAATCGGAGTAGTAATATAATATGGCAAATTAGCAATTAAATATACTTGGTCAAATTCCTCTCTCAAATCTAAAACAACTTTGGCAATATCCTGTTCCATAAAATCACCAAAAATAATATTCAAATTATCAAAATTCAAATAATCACGATAAACTGGTTTAAAACGTTCATCGATTTCAAAGCTAATTACTTTGCCACTTTGTAAAGCTAATCTTTGTGTTAATGCCCCTATTCCTGGACCAACTTCGATAACTGCTGTTTTTTTATTGATATCCACACTTGTTATGATCTTATCAATAATATTGATATCGATTAAAAAGTTTTGACCAAATTTCTTTAATGCTCCTAATTGATATTTTTCTAATATTTCTTTTGTTGTAGCTATAGTTGCAATATCTTTCATTTTTACTTTATACCCTTATTCTAAAAATTTTACCATTTCTTTTAAAATCACCATTATCGCTTACTGTTGTATAACTGCCGATTTCTTGCCCTAAGCGCTGATATAAACTAAAAGCCTGAGGATGTGATGATTTTAAATACATATATTCTTTATTTTGATAATATGGTAAGATGATTTCTTTTAACCAATAAGTACCATTTCCACGTCCTAATGGCGAAATATGAAAATAATTTAAAACAATATCATTATCATTAGTTTTGAAAAATTCCTGATCAAAAAATTTTATTGAATCAATCTTTCCTGACGAAATCATTGCTATTCCCAAGCATTGCTTATCTTTATACATAAGATGATATTCTACTTTTATATCAGGATCTTTTTGTAGTTTATGAATTAACTCATTACAATGATATACTTCATTATAGTCATCAAAGTTATTTTGATATTTAACTTTTAAGTTATCAATAAGTGCATTTAAATATTCCCCTTTAAATACATCACTAACAACAAAATCAAATCCATTATGACTTGCAATTTTCATCTGCTAATCTCCTTAATATCTCTTCTTTAGTAATTCCTACCATATTTAATCGTTTAAATAACGTCTTTACATTCCCATATCCTAAATTAAACAAATCATATACTGCTAATCTTCTTTGTTTATTACCAATAATATCTAAATCAATAAACTCTTTCCAAGTAATACTTTCTTTATTAGCATCAAATGTTACTACATTTTCAATCGCTGCAATAACTGCTTCTTTTTTAGCTTCAGCAATCCCTAACTTCTTTTTACCTACAGCATCTTTTTTAGCAACAAAAGCATGTTTGCATTCAGGAATTTCTTTTTGAATTTGATCACGAATCTTTTTACCAGGAAAATCAGGATCAGTAAGTACAATAATCCCTCTTTTTTTACTAGCTTCTTTAATTAATGCCATTGTCTTATCATCTAAAGCTAATCCATGAGTTTCAATTGTATCAACTTCAAATAACTCTTTTAATAAAGCCGTATCTGTTTTTCCTTCAACTACAACAATTTCTTTTATCTTTTTCATAACTTTATTTAAATTACTAATCCTCCTTCAACTACTTTAAAATATGTGACTATCATACAATAACAGTTCCATCAAAACAACAGTCCCTATTGTTAATTATAACGATAACAACCATAAAATAAAAGGTTATAAATTGACATCATAAAATTCATTAGTTACAATTTACTGTTAAGAGGAACACATTATGGAAATAAAAAATAATAATATTCAACCAAAAAAAACTATTTTTAATGGTAATAGTTTTGAACTATTATATTCAAACCCTAATTTAGAAATTATTAAAGGAAATTTAAAGGCTAATACTTTTGATATCATTAAACCTGTTTATAAATCAGAAAGTGTTAAAAATATTTTTATTTTAACTGGTAAAATAGCTGTTGATTATTATCAAGAAAAGCCGTTAATATTATCTAATAATGATACTTTAACTTTAACAAATAAAAGCAATAATCATCTTTTTAAAGCAATTGAAGATACTGTTATCTTAGTTATTTGTAATTATCAAGGTTTTAATCAAAAAATGGATCAATTAGAACAATTATCCAATATTCTTACAAAACTGCATCAAAAAGATGTCAAAACTAAAGAGCATTGTTTACGAGTCCAGCAATTAACAATGAAAATTGCTGATGAATTAAATATTCATAATAATTTATTATCTGATTTATTTTATGCCGCTTGTTTTCATGACGTAGGAAAAATAGCTATTCCAACTGAAATTTTATTAAAACCCGGTCCTTTAAACGATCAAGAAAAAGAAATTATTAAAAAACATCCTCAAATATCATATCAAATGATCAAAGATATTCTTAGTAACGAAGCTAGTCAAATGGTTTTCCAACACCATGAAAGAATCGATGGCAGCGGTTATCCCCAAGGACTTGCTGGTGATAAAATAAATTTAGGAGCTAAAATTATTGCTGTAGCAGACGCTTATGATGCCTTAGTTACTAGCCGGCCATATTGTGGCAGTATGGAAGTTAATGAAGCTATCACAATTTTAAAACAATTTGAATTAACTCATTATGATAAGCAAATTATAAACGCACTAATAAGCTGTTTAAAAAAAGATAACTTATTGACAAGTAAATAAGATTAAGATAATATATGATAGCTATTGAAAGAATAAAACTTTTAGAGCTATAGATTTTCTCGTTTCTGATTATTAAACGAGAACTATAGCTCTTTTTTTAGGAGGAATTTTATGAATCAAACATATAATGAAATGGCGAGTAAACCCGTTTTTCCATTATTGATGAAAATGGCAATCCCACCGATGATTTCCATGCTGATCCAATCTTTGTATAACATTGTTGATAGTATTTTTGTCGCTAAAATAGGTGAAGAAGCTTTAACTGCTTTATCACTTGCCTATCCCCTGCAAAATCTATCACTAGCCTGTTCAGTCGGTATTGGAGTTGCTATTAATGCCTTGATTGCTAAAAACCTAGGTGCCAAGCAAAATAATGAAGCCAATAATATCTGTGATCATGGTATTGTTTTAGCTTTATTCCATTCTTTACTATTTGTCCTAATGGGTATCTTTTTGATGAAACCGTTCTTTATGTTATTTACTAATGACCCATTAGTTTTACAATATGGTATCACTTATGGAAGTATTGTTATTACTTTTACTTTCGGTTCAATAATTCACATTACCATTGAAAAGATGTTCCAGGCTACTGGTAATATGATTATCCCTATGTTTCTTCAAGGAATTGGAGCTATCATTAATATAATTCTTGATCCAATTTTAATTTTTGGTATTAATGGTTATTTTGAAATGGGTGTTGCTGGAGCTGCAATTGCTACAATAATCGGTCAAATGACCGCTTGTTTACTAGCTATTATTTTATTTATTAAAACATCGGATTTAAAAATTTCATTTAAGAATTTTAAGTTAAATAAACAAACGATCATTAAAATCTATTCTATTGGTATTCCTTCTGGAATAATGCAAGGATTACCATCATTATTAGTTTCTTTATTAAATGGTATTTTAGCAACCGTATCTCAAAGTGCAATTGCCTTTTTTGGAGTTTATTATAAACTACAATCATTTATTTATATGCCAGCAAACGGTTTAATTCAAGGAATGCGACCACTAATCAGTTATAACTTTGGTGCTAATCACCTTAATCGGGTTAAAGAAATTATCAAAGTTTCAATTATTTGTAATGGCATTATTTTATCTTTAGGAACAGTCTTCTTCTTTGTTTTCCCAGAACCAATTTTATCATGGTTTAGTGCAACTGATGAATTATTGAAAATTGGTATTAGTGGTTTAAGAATAATTTCATTTAGTTTTATTGTATCAACTATTGGCGTTGTTATTTCTGGGGTATTTGAAGCATTAGGTAATGGCCGCAACTCTTTAACTATCTCACTATTAAGACAATTTATCATTACTTTACCATTATCATACGTTTTATTACAGTTAGTTGGTTTAAATGGGGTATGGGCTACTTTTGTTATCGCTGAAACAATTGCTAGTATAATTGCCTGGTTATTATTAAAAAAAGAATTTAAGAGTTATCAATAAATCTACCAATTGGTAGATTTTTTGTTTATAAAAAAGGATGATCTTAGTCATCCTCAAATTCTTTGTAGTCAACATCAATAATATCTTCACTACCACGACGATATTGCTGTTGGCTATAATATGCCTTTTCTTGTTCTTCAGCTTTTCTTTTTAATTCTTCTTGATATTTTTCAACTTTTTTAGCATATGTACGCTTTTTTATTGCCGAATAAATTAATAAAGCAGCAATAATTATCCAGGTAATCGGACTAGTTAATATATTAAAGATTAAACTTAATATTACAAAGATAATCAAAATTATTAAAATCGCATAATATATTGGCAATCAAATCAACTCCTTTACATCTATATCATACATATTTATTATTTAAAATCAAATAATTCTTTGATATTAACTGAAAAACCCTTGGAAATTTTTTCAATTGATTTTAAAGAAATATTACGTGTACCACGCTCAACATCAGAAATATAGTTTTTTGATAAACCGCACCGAAAAGCTAACTCTTCTTGAGAAATTCCTTGTTTTACACGTAATTCTTTGATTCGATGACCAAATCTTACTTCTATTTTATCCATTTAATCACTCTCCATCTGGATCAACCTTTTGGCTTCATCACTAATTTTTTTAAATCGATGATGCAAACCAGATTTACTAATTGTTTCTCCAGTTTTTTCATAATAAGCTTCCGTTAATTCATTTAAAGAATACTCCGGATTTTCTTTTCTTATCATTGCTACATTTCTAGTTTTTTCATCTAACATATCTAACCCAGAAAACATCTCAATTATTTCAATATCTTGTAACTGACGATTAGCCGTAGCTAATGTTTTTACCTCATTAGCTATATCACAATTATTCCAGCGATTTACTGTATTTGACATATTCCGATCTATTCTAGTACTTTCAAAATTCATTACTGATTGACTAGCACCAATAGCTCTTAAAAAATCTCCAATCTTTTCTGATGATTTTAAATATACAACATACTTATTACGACGTTTAATAACCTTTGCGTTTAATTCATAGGAATTAATCAAATCAGCAATAAACTTAGCATAATCTTCTTCATTAAAACTCATTTCTAGATGATAATTAGAAGTTTCAGGGTTATTTACACTACCACATGATAAAAAAGCTCCTGCTAAATATGCTCGTTTACAGCAATCTTTTTTAATTATTTTAGGATTAGGTATTTGACTAAAACCTAATCCTTGTAGTAAAGATAAATCATCCAGTATCTCCCTTGCTTTAGTAACTCTTAAAATATAAACATTATTTTTCTTTAGTTTCATCTTTCGAGATACCAAAAACTCAATTTGCGGATCGTATTCTTCTTTTAACATCTTATGAATTTTTGAAGCAATTTTAGCATTTTCTGTTCTAATCGTTAAAGAAAGCCCACTATTTGATAAAGATAAAACACCATTTATTTTAATAACTGCACAAAGCATTGCCCTTTGACAACACGATTCAAAATCATTAAATACAACTTCCTCTTTGACAACTCGTGAAAAAGATACCATTTTTATTAATGATCAGCATCGCGATGCAAACGATGCACCTGATAATATTTACTATAATGATCAGCAAAATAGTTAGTCAAAGAAACTGAACGATGTTGCCCGCCAGTACAGCCAATTCCAACAATTAAATGCATTTTTCCTTCTTTATCATATTCATTTAATAAATAATCTAATAAATCCAGCATTTTCTTAATAAATATCTGGGTCTCTTCTTTTTCAATTACATAATCATAAACTGCTTTATCATTGCCTGTTAAATTACGTAATTCTTCTACATAAAAAGGATTAGGTAAAAAACGAACATCAAATAATAAATCAGCATCTTTAGGTACTCCATGTTTATACCCGAAAGAAACAAATGTAATTCTAAATGGATCTACTTTTCCTTTACTAAAATAATCTTCTAATAAATCCTGGAATCTAGCTCCTTTTAATTTTGTAGTATCTATTAATAAATTAGCCAATCTAGAAATCGGTTCTGCTAATCTTCTTTCAAATTCGATTGCTTCTATTAAAGAAGATGCTTTATTAGAAATTAATAATGGATGTGTTCTTCTTGTTTCCTTATATCTTTTAACCAAAACTTCATCATCACAATCCAAAAATACTACAGTTAAGTGAATCCAATCAATATTAGATAACAAACGAATTGCTTTTAAAGCATCATCAAGACTTACTGCCATGGCAACTCTTTGATATTTAGAATTGTCCTGTACTAATTCTGCAAACTCCGTTAACAATGCTACCGGATAATTATCAATACAGCGATATGCTAAGTTTTCAAAACAAGCCATAGCACTTGTCTTTCCAGCACCAGACATCCCTGTTACAATTATAATTTCAACTTGATCCATAATATCACTTCACTTTCTATTTATATTTTATCAAAAATACATCTATAAGTGTATTTTATTTTCACTATTTTCACAACTTATTTACATTAATTGGTAAAAATAAGTTCTAAGAAAATATTTTCTTAGAACTTATTATAAACATTATTGACCATTAAATTTACGTACTAATTTTTCCATCATACTTTTAGAAATTCCAAATTTACTACATAAAATATCTTCAATCTCTTCAGTAGATTTACCAGCCAACTCATTTTCATCAATACCAAATTGATTCATTATCCCTTTAACTCGATCATACATTTCACTATCACCGTGACGATACTTATCCATCATATCATCATAAAATTTCTTGGCATTTTCAATTTTCTGTTCTTCTTCTAGATCAGCTTGATTAAATACTGCTTCTACTTTTTCAAGTTCATCAATTTCATCACTATCAAGACCTAGATCATCAAAAAAAGCAAGGGCTTGATGACATAAATTCACTAACTCATATTGATAATTTTCATCATCTAATTGTTCAATCATTGATAAATCCTGATAAAATTCCTGAATTTTATTTTTTTGTATTAACGTTAATTCAATATCTTCATACTCATCATTTTCTAAATCCTGTAAAACAATTGGTACATAATAAGCAACCTTTTCATGATTAGTCATAATCATTTCTATATCTAAATCAGTAATCTTTGATAACAAATTAACAAAAATTTCAGGATCAATCGTTTTATTAGAAAAAGCATAATTTTTATCATTGGTTTTAATAACCGCTTTTATAACGGGATCATGACGATGTTTTTCTAACGAAAGTGCAATAATATCTTGATATTTAAAACATCCAGCTTGACCAAACTTAAAATATATAGCCTCTGGTGTTATTATCATTCCCTTACTACCATCTAATTCATCACTGATATCAATAAAAGCCAATATTTCAAAAACATCAAAACTACCAAAACTATAAATGGCATTACTAATTTGACTAGGTAAATTTTCTTTGTCATAAAATTTTCCCTTAATCACTAAATCTTGATTTAATGTCGCAAACATTTCGTTATCTACCATTAAAATCCCTCCAAACTATTGAACTTATTTTACTAGAAACCTTTATTAATTGCAATTACAATAAAAAGCGATTATTTTCCGAATTTCTACCAACCTATTTTCAAACTCAGGATTTGCTTTAAACCAACGCATATTTAAAGGCGATGGATGTGGTAAAACAATTGCTAGTTTATCACTTATTTTTTGATTTTCAAAAACCAGGTCGCTAAGCTTTTGATCAGGAAAAAATAGTTTAGCACTATAGCTGCCAATAATAATATAAATCTCATTATTAACTAGTTGCATTTCTTGATGTAACCATTTTTGATAACAGCATTTTGGTGGTCGACGATCACCACCACTAGCTGCTTTTCCTGGATAACAATGCGCTAAAGACGTTAGATAAAAAATATCTTGATTATAAAAAGTTTCTTGACTAATCTGGTACCATTGCAATAACCGTTTACCACTTAAATCGCTAAATGGAACTAAACTTTGATTTACTTTATATGAAGGGGCTTGTCCAATTTGCATGATCTTAGCATTTTGATGACCCCAGACTACGGGATGAAATTCATGATTGAAATCATCTTTACAATAACGACATTTGCGTATTGCCTGCATTAACTGATCAAAATCTTTCATAGCTTACTAAAACACAGGTCGCAAAAGACCTGTGTATGATTATCTGCTTAATTTTTGCCCTACTTGCTGACCAACGATTGCCCCATCATTTGTTGCTGTAACAACCTGACGCAATACTTTTTGACGAACATCACCAGCAGCATAAATACCATCAATTTTAGTTTCCATTAATTCATTAGTAATAATATAACCATTTTCATCAGTAATTCCTAAGTCTTTAACAAAATCAGTTACAGGATCTAATCCTACAAATGGGAAAACTCCCTTAACTTCTAATTCACTAATTTCACCAGTAACAGAATCTTCTAACGCTAATTTATCAACTTTGTTATCTTTAGCAATTAAATGATGTGGTTTTTTTAGAAAATGAATTTCAATTTTATCATTAGCTTTTACATGATCTTGAATAATTTTATCAGCTCTAAATACATCACGGCGGACAATTAAATGAACTTTAGAAGCAAACTTTGTTAAATAGATGGCTTCTTCTAACGCTGAGTTTCCACCACCGACAACAGCTACTTCTTCATCTTTAAAAAATGGTCCATCACAAACAGCACAATAAGAAACACCATGTCCTGTCAGTTCTTCTTCATTTTCAATTCCCATTTTTCTTTCTTTAGTTCCAGTAGCAATTAATACTGCTTTTGCCTGATAAGTATTATCAGTAGTTACTACTTCTTTATAGTCACCATGATCTATTATTTTAGTTACTTCTCCAAAAACTTGTTTTCCACCAAATGATAATGAATGTTCGTACATTTCATAAGCTAATTCAGGTCCTGTTTTCTTTTTTTGACCTGGATAGTTTTCAATTTCAGCACTAACGTTAAGTTTTCCTCCTGGTGCTCCAGCATCTAACATTAAAACACTAGCACCAGCTCTAGTAGCATATAAACAAGCACTCATTCCTGCCGGTCCAGCTCCAATAATAATTAAATCTTCCATTTGATTCACTCCTATTTTATATTTAATATTACCCCTTATTTTCCCTTTTAGTATAACATACCATTTTAAAAGCAATAAACAATATGCTTTATTATTTAGCCAATTAAGTTTATACTATATCTAAGAGGTGAAAATTTATGAAAGTTACGATTATTTTTGATAGTAATACTGGCAATACCAAACAAATTGCCTCATGTATTCAAGAAACATGCCAAGAGCAAAATATAGAATTAATTGAAAGTATTGATGATGCTGATTTGATTTTTTTAGGTACCTGGATTGATAAAGGAAATTGTAGTCATAAAATCCAAGAGATTTTAAAATCATTAAAAAATAAAAAGATTGCTTTTTTTGCAACCGCTGGATTTGGTGGTAGTCAAGAATATTATGATAAACTAGCAGCTCGTTTTGATACTACTGTTGATTCTAGCAATCAGATTTTAGGACATTTTTTCTGCCAAGGTAAGATGCCTCTTGCAACAAGAGAACGTTATGTCAAAATGATTCAAGAACATCCTGAAGATAAAAGGCTACAAGTTAGTCTTGATAATTTTGATGCTGCCTTAAGTCATCCTGATCAAAGCGATTTAGATAACGCTAAAAAATATGCTTTAGATATTTTAAAACAAGTAAATACAAACTAATTTTATATTAAAATTAATAGGCATTAGTGTTTGTAACTACACTAGTGCCTATTTTATATAGATAAAATCGATATAACTAACAATAAAAAGACTATAATTTTTGTTTATTATAATCTCTTGCCCCTAATATCATCAAGCCAGCTAATATATACTCTTGTAGATGTTCCACTTTAACGATCTTAACTGTAAAATTTGCAACATCTTTATTAAATCTTTGTTCAACTTTAGTTTTTATTAAATCCACATCATTAACCATATCACTATAAATAACAAACACTTCTGGTGCGATTATACATGAGATTGTAACGATCATTTTATAAACTAACTCATTGATTCCTTCAGGAGTTTTATTTAACTCAGCTTTATTCTCAGATAGTTCTAGTGGCAGAAATTTAACTTCACCAGCCAGATGAAAATTACCTTGAATTAACTCACCATTAATTACTGTTCCTAAACCAGCATCCAAACCAATTGGCTGAAATAAAAAACAAAAAGAATCATAAATATCCTGTACACCATAATATCCAATTGCAGCTGCATTTATATCATTAGCAATAATAAATTCTTTTTGGTACTTTCGCTTTAACTCTTTTGCTAAATCAATATTATTAGCATTTACAACAAATGTACTAACAACTTTTCCTGAATCTACTACTCCAGGTAATGAAATTGCAATCTTTTCAATTTTATCATAATTAACTAAAACAATATCTAATACATCGTAAATATCTTCGATAGCAATTGTTTGTTTTATAATTTCATTTTGATAAATAATTTTTTTATTCTTATCATAAATACGATAATCAATATATACTTTGCCACTATTTTTATAAACTGATAAGCATAATATCATTGTGTCTAATTCAACATTTCTTTTAATTAATAATCGATCACTATCTTTATTTATTATATTTGTTTTATTATTATAATTACTAATAAATCTGATTAAGTTTAATACATCATATTTAGCAAAAACTTTAGGTGGTATTTTAAGAACCTTTTGTTCTTTCAATACTTTTTGAATATTAGCACAAAGATATGATATCTGGGGTGCTAATAAGACATAATCATAATTAAGCCCTTTTTCATAGACATCAAGATATCGTGTTGCCCTAGCTTCAATATCTAAATCTAATAGTCTTGATATTTCATTAATTTTTTCAGCAAAATAACCTGTTGTTAATCCTCCTGAACAACAAAGAAGTATCTTAGTTGATGGCGTAGTTGAAATTTTTTTAATTGTTTTTACCATTTCTTCAAAAAGATGTTTTGCGTGATGAAGATTTTTCATTTGAAAATGAAGATAAAATTCTGTTTTTATGCTTTATTTTATTAACTACTGTTAATTCAATAATATTATATTTATTGAAAGTAATAATTCCTTGACTATCTTCATTTTCTAAAATAATAATCTGATGATTATCAGGATCTTGAAAGCAACGATATAACCTATTTTTTTGATTCAATATCCAATAATAAAATATTTCAGTATGAATATCTTTTAAAAATTCATCCATCATAATTCTTCCCCAGCTTTTAATAGATTAGCTTTTATCATTTATATCGCCTCCCACATATCTTTTATTATAGTTATTTTTATCAAAATAAATATGATTTTTAATTGATTGATAAAAAGTATTATTATTTTTTTAAAAATCATTATTTTTTTGAAAAATATCTTCCAAGATAAAAATATTTAGATTTATTCAACGTTTTTCAAAATAAAAAAATACACCCTATAATCCATTTCTAAATTATAGAGTGTAATTAATTTAAGCTTTCATTTCTTTAATAACTGGTTTGCCTCGTTTTTTACAATAAATAAAGCCAATTACTCCAACAATAACAAACGCAATTGATACTAACTGGGCAGTTCTAAATCCCATCACATATAAACTATCGGTACGTAAACCTTCAATAAAGAATCTTATAATACCATACCAGATAAAATAAGAGAAAAACTGTTCGCCCTGCTTAGTTTGAATTTTACGAATAACAAAAAATATCAACAAGAATCCAATAACATTCGCTACTGATTCATACAAAAACGTTGGCTGATAATATACACCATTAATATGCATACCATTAATGATAAAATCTGGTAAGTGAAGTGATTGTAGAAAATCTAAACTTACAGCACTTCCATAAGCTTCTTGGTTAAAGAAATTTCCCCAACGTCCAAAAGCTTGAGCTATTAAAACCCCAGGCATAATTGCATCACCAGCAACCATATAATCAATATTATGTTTTTTAAAATACCATAAGCTAAAAGCAATTCCAGCTATCAACCCGCCTTGAATTGCCAGACCACCATGACGGAACATGATAATTTCTAATGGGTTTTGAGCATAAATCTCATCCCACATAAAAATAACATACCATAACCTGGCTCCTAAGATACCAGTAATCATTACCCCAAAAAAGTAATCTGATAAAACTTCTGGATCATAGCCTATTTTTTTAAAATTATGTTGTCCAAGTTTATAAGCAATAAACGCTCCTGTGATAATAAAAACTGCATACCAGGCAATTGAAAGCGATCCTATTTGTACGAACGTTTTTGCATCAGGAAAAAAAGTCATACTCTACCCCTTATTTTTATCAATATTTTTCAAAATTCTATCAACAAATTCTTTACTAGAATCAACACCGTATTCGCGTAAACGCATATTCATAACTGCAGCTTCAATAATCACTGACATACTACGTCCACTTGAAACAGGTACAACTACTTTAGGAATTTTAACACCTAGAATTTCTTCAGTAGCTTCATTTTCTTCAACACCAACCCGTGTATATTCACGTGATGGTACCCAACGGTCTAATTGAATAATTAAGTTAACTTCATCTTTATCTAAAATTGAGCTAATTCCAAACATTTTAGATACATCAATAACACCAATTCCTCTAATTTCCAATAAATTTGCTAGAACTTCAGGTGCTTTACCGACGATACTTTGTCCTAAGTGATATAATTCAACAGCATCATCAGCAACTAATAAATGGCCTCTTTTGATTAACTCTAAAGCGATTTCTGATTTACCAATTCCACTATCACCTTTTATAATTACACCCTTACCATAAATATTTAAGAAAACTCCATGAATAAGTGTTTCTGGTGCTAAGACTTCATCAAGAATATTAGTTAATTCAATTGAAACTCGCCCAGTAGCTGACTCAGTTACGAAAATAGGAAAATTTTTCTTACGAGCGATCTCAATTAAAATAGCTGGACATTCATTTCCTTTAGCGACAATAATACATGGAACCTCATCATTAATTAAAAATGGAAATATTTCACGTTGTCTTTCTTCAGACATTTCATTAATAAAGGCTGATTCTTTATCACCAAAAATAATAATTCTTCGAAAATCACTATGTTTAAAAAATCCTGCCAACTCAAAACCAGGACGATTAATTTCAGCTACAAATATCGGCCGTTCTAAAGATTTTTCATCACCAGTTACTTGAACATAATGATCATTATTTAATAATTCACCTACAGTAATTGACTTTGGCATTATGCTTCCTCCCTATAACATTTTCTTTAAAAACATTCCAGTATAACTTTTTTCACACTTAGCGACTTTTTCTGGAGTACCGGAAACTACAACAGTTCCACCACCATCGCCACCTTCTGGACCAAGGTCAACAATATAATCAGCTACTTTAATAACATCTAAATTATGTTCAATTATTATAACTGTATCACCCTGATCAACAATTCTTTGTAAAACTTCAATCAATTTGGCAACATCACTACTATGTAAACCAGTAGTCGGCTCATCTAAAATATAAACAGTTTTGCCAGTTGGTTTTTTCTGTAATTCACTTGCTAGTTTGACACGTTGTGCTTCTCCACCTGATAAAGTAGTTGCACTTTGTCCTAATTTTATATAACCTAATCCAACATCTTCTAATGTTTTCATCTTAGTTTTAATTTTTGGTAAATTACCAAAGAATTCAACTGCATCCTCGACTGTCATTTCTAAAACATCATAAATATTTTTATCTTTATATGTAACTTGTAAAGTTTCTTCGTTATAACGTTTTCCACCACATTGTTCACATGGAACATATACATCAGGTAAAAAATGCATTGAAATTCTCTTTAGCCCATCACCTTGACAAGCTTCACAGCGACCACCTTTAACGTTGAAACTAAATCTTCCTTTATCATATCCACGCATTTTAGCTTCATTAGTTTGCGCAAATAAATCACGAATGTCATCAAAAACACCTGTATAAGTAACTGGATTAGAACGTGGTGTTCTTCCAATTGGATCTTGACTAACTTCAATTACTTTATCAATATTTTCTAATCCTAAGATTTCACGATGTTTTCCTGGTTTTTCTTTAGAATGATAGATTTTAGCCATCATTGCTTTACCCATAATTTCATTGACAAGGGTACTTTTACCACTACCAGAAACACCTGTAACAACGGTTAACGTTCCTAGCGGGAATTTAACATTGATATTTTTTAAGTTGTTTTCACGAGCACCTTTAATTTGAATAAAGTTACCATTGCCTTTACGACGTTTTTTAGGTACTGGTATTTTAAGCCGTCCTGATAAATATTGACCAGTAATCGATTTAGGACAGTCCATCACCTCTTGTGGCGTTCCAGCAACAATTACCTGACCACCATGAACACCAGCTCCAGGACCAATATCAACAATAAAATCACTTGCTTTCATTGTATCTTCATCATGTTCAACTACTAATACACTATTACCAAGATCACGAATATTTTGCAATGTTGCAATCAATTTATCGTTATCACGTTGATGCAATCCAATTGATGGTTCATCTAATACATATAATACCCCAGTTAGGCGTGAACCGATTTGAGTTGCTAATCTAATACGCTGCGCTTCTCCACCTGATAAACCACCAGCTTTTCTTGATAACGTTAAATACCCTAAACCAACATCATTTAAAAATGTTAGACGATCTTTTATTTCTTTTAAAACCAGATTAGCGATTTTAGCTTCATATTCGTTCAATTTTAAATTATTAACAAAATCTAATGCTTTTTCAATTGACATATCAGTAAACTCACTGATATTTAAACCACCAACACGAACACTTAAAACCTGTTCATTTAAACGACGTCCTTTACATGTTGGGCAAGTATGTTCAGCCATAAATGAGGCATACCATTCTTTTGACCATGAAGAAGTTGTTTCTTCATAACGACGTTCAATTAATTTTTTTACCCCTTCAATTGGACGAGTTGTTTTAGAAACATTACCGCTACTTGAAACAATCTCATATGAAATTGGTTTATCTGAACCTTCAAAAATAACCTTTAATTCTTTTTTTGTAAAATCTTTTAACGGCTTATCTAAATCAATTTTATAATGACGACATAAAACTAAAAAACGCTGCCATTCAATTCGTTCAGTTCCTACTGATGACTTAAAAAACCGAATTCCACCTTGATTAATACTCAAATTCCAATCAGGAATCAATAAATCCTCATCAACTTCATTTTTAATTCCTAACCCACGACAGTCAGGACAAGCTCCTAAAGGATTATTGAAAGAAAATAAGCGTGGTTCTAATTTAGGAACACTAAACCCACATTCAGGACATGCAAGATGTTCTGAAAATAAATTTTCTGTTCCTTCACTTAAATTGGCAACAATAACCTCACCACCGGTTAATTTCAAACCGACTTCTAAAGAATCTATTAAACGACTACGATAGCCTTCTTTTTTTACAATTCTATCAATTACAACATCAATATTATGATTTTTGTTTTTATCAAGTTTAATTTCTTCATCAAGAAGCATAACTTCACCATCGACTTGTACTCTGATATAACCATCTTTCAACAAATCTTCAAATAAATCTTTGAAAGTTCCTTTACGATTTTTAACTACCCGAGCTAAAACCTGCAATTTTGATCCATCTGGATATTTATCAATTGTATCTGCCATTTGTTTAATAGTTTGTGACTCAATGACAATACCATGGTTAGGACAATATGCTTTTCCAATTCTTGCATATAATAATCGCAAATAATCAAAGATTTCTGTTACAGTTCCTACTGTTGAACGAGGGTTATTAGAAGTCGTTTTTTGATCAATTGCAATAGCTGGCGATAATCCTTCGATACTATCAACATCCGGCTTTTCCATATTCCCTAAAAACTGTCTGGCATAAGCACTTAATGATTCGACATAACGACGCTGTCCTTCAGCATAAATTGTGTCAAATGCTAACGAAGTTTTACCAGAACCAGATAATCCCGTCATAATTACTAATTCATTTTTAGGAATCTCGATATCGATATTTTTTAAATTATTTTCTCTAGCCCCTTTAATGACCAGTTTATCATGTTCCATATTTTACCTACCTTTTAACATCTTTAATATAGCCACACGATCATGTCCTTTTAGCTGTTGATCATATGCCCACTCTAATATCTCTTTATATTTGGATGATGGCTCAATGCCAAGTCCTTTTAAATCATTACCATTTATCACTGGCTCTTTAGCCTCTTTACCTAATCGAGCCATTTTTTCTTTCATCACATAATCAAATCGATTAATATTTTCATGTTCATCTTTATATCTACCTAGTTTATCACATTTTGTTATTAAAATTAAGTCATCTACCGGTACAATTCCATTTATTCCTTTTAGAATTTTAAAATAGCCATAATCACGAGCACCATTTCTTACCATATTCATTAAATGCATATGATAATAGATCATCGTTCTAATATAACGCTGTAATTTTTTATCTGGTATATAACAAGTAACCTGGCTATCAAAAATCTTAACACCGGATTCATTATGGCGTGGTGCCCTTCCTTCTGGCGTCGTTACTTCAGGCTTTCCAATATCATGAAGCAAGGCACTCCACATAAAACCTAATGGATTACTTGTTTTATGGCGGCATAAAGCCGCTAAATCTGTTACTAATAAAGTATGTTTCCAAACGTCACCTTCAGGATGGAAGTCTAATCGTTGCATTGTTGATGATAAAATATCTAGACATGGCCACAAAGCTTTAATTTCTTTTAGAAAAGTTAACCCAATTGAAGGACGCATACTTAACAGTAATTTATTATATTCTTGAAAAATGCGTTCATTGCTTAAAGTATCTAATAACTTTTCTTGTACCATTTTTTTACAGATGGCTTTTGTATTAGGGTCGATATAATAATCAAATCTTGAAGCAAACTGTGCTGCTCTCAACACGCGCAAAGGGTCTTCAGCAAAACTACTAGCATTAACCATTCTGATTGTTCGTTTATTAATATCATCAATTCCATGATAAAAATCATAAATCTTTCCTGTTTTTACTTCATACATAATAGCATTGATAGTAAAATCACGTCTTGATGAAGCCGTTTTTAAATCTAAATGTTCATTGACAGTCACTTCAAAACCTTGATGACCTAAGCCATTTTTACTCTCGATTCGCGGCAAGGCAAAATCGTAATTAGGTAGTTTATCTAGTTTTAAAATGCCAAATGATTTTCCTACCAGATTTACTTTACCATATTTACCTAGTATTTGTTGTAAATCGTCGATATTTAAATCATAAATTTCTACATCAACATCATGATAGTCAACATGACCATACATCAACATATCCCTAACAATTCCACCGACTAGAAAAACCCGTCCGCCTAAGCAATCAATATCTTTAAATATCTGGTTTACTAAAGCTTCAAATTGGTATTTATTTTTCACCTTGTAACTCCAGGATAATATCTCTTAATTCCATTGCTCTTTCAAAATCAAGAACTTTAGCGGCATCTTTCATTTGTTTTTCAAGCTCATGAATCATTGCCTGTTTATCTTTCTTGCTAGCTTTTCGTCCTTTTTTAACAAGACTTGCAGCATCATCAATAACTTCTTGACCATGAATAGCATCACGAATTTCCTTGTGAATTGTTGTTGGGGTAATATTATGTTCTTTATTATATTTGTTTTGGATACCACGGCGACGATTTGTTTCTTCAATAGCATAAGCCATTGAATCAGTTATTTTATCACCATACATAATTACTTTACCATTACTATTACGAGCAGCCCTTCCGATTGTTTGAATCAAAGAACGTTCACTTCGTAAAAAGCCTTCTTTATCAGCATCCAAAATACATACTAAACTAACTTCTGGTAAATCTAATCCTTCTCTTAATAAGTTGATTCCAACTAAAACATCATATTTACCTAATCGTAAATCTCTTAAAATCTCAGTACGTTCTAGTGTTTTAGTATCACTATGAAGATAAGCAACTTTAATACCCAATTCTTTTAAATAAGCACTTAAATCTTCAGCCATTCGTTTAGTAAGAGTCGTAATCAATACACGTTCGTTTTGTTCTTGACGTAACTTAATTTCATTAATGATATCATCGATTTGATCTTTAGTTGGACGAACTTCAATAATTGGATCCAATAGTCCAGTTGGACGAATAATTTGTTCAACTACATGATGATCAACTCGCTCTAATTCATAATCTCCAGGTGTTGCTGAAACATAGATAGCCTGATTAATTAGTTGTTCAAATTCATCAAATTGTAATGGCCGATTATCTAAAGCACTTGGTAACCGGAAACCGTATTCTACAAGGGTTTCTTTACGAGAGCGATCGCCATTAAACATTCCTCTGATTTGTGGCAGCATAACGTGACTTTCATCAACGATCAATAAAAAATCTTTAGGAAAATAATCTATTAATGTATAAGGACGTTGTCCTGGTGCTCGACCATCGATATGTCGTGAATAGTTTTCAATTCCAGGACACATACCAACTTCACGTAACATTTCAACATCGTGGCGAGTTCTTTGTTCAAGACGTTCATATTCCAATAACTTGTTTTCATTTTTAAATACTTCTAAGCGTTCTTCTAATTCTGCTAAAATCGTATCACATGCTTTTAAGGTTTGTTCTTTAGTTGTTACATAACCATAAGCAGGATAAATCGTATATGTTTTATATACACCTAAAACATGTCCGGTCAAAGGATCAACCTCACTGATTCTTTCAACAGTATCACCAAATAGTTCAATTCTAATTAAATAACTTTCACTATGACCAGGAACAATTTCAATTACGTCACCACGTACTCTAAAAGTTCCTTTTGTTTGTTCAATATCGTTTCTCTGATATTGACGATCAACTAAATATGTCAATAATTCACGACGATCAATATCCTGATCTACCCGCAATGAAAATATCATTTCTTTATATTGTTGCGGATTCCCTAATCCATAAATTGAAGCAACTGAAGCCACGACAATAACATCATCTCTTTCTATCAATGAATTCATAGCTGCACTACGAAGCATTTCAATTTCATAATTAGTTTTAGCATTTTTATCAATATATAAATCCCGACCAGGGATATATGCCTCTGGCTGGTAAAAATCGAAGTTAGAAATAAAATATTCTACTCGATTTTCAGGAAAAAACTCTTTTAATTCTGAATATAACTGTCCGGCTAATGTTTTATTATGTGCTAAAACCAATGTTGGTTTTTTAGCTGCCGCAATTACATTAGAAACAGTAAAAGTCTTACCAGTACCTGTTCCACCTAGTAAAACCTGTTCTTTTTTTCCGGCTTTTATCCCATCTAACAATTGTTCAATTGCAGTTATTTGATCACCCATTGGGGAAAATGGTGATACTAGTTTAAAATCTGGCATAAAAACACCTCCTATGTCCTTTCTATTATAACAAGAAACTTGCAAACTTAAAAGAATTATGCCCATTACTAGACTAACTATGCTTTCAATATTTTTTACCAAATTATTACATTATAAATAAAAAGAGTTAGAAAAAAACTAACTCTATTTGACTAACTCCATTAACTTTTGATACTGATAATCATTGGCATCATCATTTGCATAGATTAATACTGTCACTTCTAAGATTTGGCGATCAGCATCACTATAAATTCCATCAACCGTTAAATTATTAGCTTGTTCAAATTGTTGTAAGGCTGTGACAGTTTGACTTGAAAAATATCCATCACTGCGATCACAAGTATAACCTAAACAGTTTAACATTTTTTGCATTGAAGCTATAGCAGTTCCCACACTATCATAGCCCATATCACTTTCTAAACTTTCTGATGTAATTTCACTAATATCTATATTGCTTACTGAATAATCAGGCGTTAACCCCTTACCATCAACCCAAGTATCACTAGGTAGTAACCATCTAGCATAAGTATACTTCAAAACAGAACCATCACTTAATTGTTTTTGAGTCTGGGCTGTTCCTTTACCATAAGTCTGATCACCAATTAGTTTATAGCCTAATTGTTCTTGTAAAGCCCCTGCCACAACTTCAGAAGCTGACGCGGTGTTTCCATTTACCAGAATATAACCATTTATAAAATTATATGTTTTGCTATCATCAGCTTCATATTTTTCGACTGTTCCATTTTTATATTCCATTTGGAATAATAAATCCCCTTCGTCAAAAAATAAATTCAATACATCTTGAGCAGCAACTAAATAACCACCACCATTATCACGTAAATCAATAACTAATGTATCAATATTAGCTTCTGCAAATGATTGTAAAGCTGCTTCTAAATCGCTTGCTGTTGTCGTTCCAAAAGTATTAATTTGCACATAACCAAATTTTTTATCATTGTTAGTTCGAATTTCACTTTTAACTGCACTATCGATATTATTTCTAGTAACATCTACCTGCATTTCTTTACCACCACGGATAATTGTTAAAGTAACAGTAGTATTAGCTTCCCCGCGAACTAAGTCAGAAATTTCAGTAGCTGTTTTCCCAGCTACATCTTGTCCATTAACACCGGCAATAATATCTCCGACTTGTAAGCCAGCTTCCATCGCTGGAGTATCTTGATAAATCTGAATGATCATCGTTCCTTGACTAACAGTTCTTTGAACAACACCAATCCCTACATAATTACCATCAACGCTTTGATTAAAAGCTTTTGCTTCTTCAAAAGTATAATAATCGCTATGTTGATCCCCCAACGAAGCAACTAATGCTGAAATTGTATCCCCTTGAATATCAACCTCTTTACCACTAGCGTTGTACCAGTTATCATTTAATACTTGATACGCCTCATCAATTACTGTAGTTTCACTAGAAGAACTACCACTTTCAGGAACTACTTGTTTAGTTAAATATCCAGAAACAAAACCAATTCCTAGACATACGATCATACAAATGATAAAGACGGTTTCTTTTAAATGTCGTCCTTTTTTAGGTTTTTTTACAGGAACATGATTTTGCTGTAGATTTTGATTTTTTTGTGGGCGAATAAAATCATCCATTTAATAATTGAGTCGTCTAAATACGACTCCCTCCTCTCTTTGTTAGGCTATTTATTAACCTCGTATTTAATAATATGTTATTAATTAGTATTATTTAATAATTATTAACCAAAAACACCTAATAAAAGTCTATATTTTACTTTTATTAACTGTTTAATTGAATATTTATTATACCTATTCTATCCTCACATCTTTATATTTTAGCATATAATCTAAATATTTTTTAGTAAAAATTGAAAAAGATTATAAAATCTAAAGTGAAAAGTTAAATTCCACTTTAAATTTTTTATTTTGATCTATCAGTAGTGGTTGCAAATATTCCATGTTATAATTTGTATATGAGGTGAATAATATGATTATTGATAAAATGAATGATATTTTAAATAGTAATTCAACAAATACAACTCTAGGTGAGTTATGTTCGTATATCAAAGCAAATATTCATCGAATCCCCAAATTAAGTATTGATGATATTGCCAAAGAATGCTTTATTTCAAAGGGACAAATATCAAAGTGTATTAGAAAATTAGACTATGAAAATTATGAAGAATTTAGAAATGAATGTATGCAGTATTTAGATTCCCTTACAAAAAGAAAAAAGTTTATAAATCCACAGGATAGTTTTGCAACAAATGTAATGCATTTTACAAAAACTATGATTAATAATATCCAATATACAATTAATCATATTAATTTAAACTTACTTCATAACCTCATGCAAGATATAAAAAAAGCAAATAAAGTTTATTTATATGCTCATGGTGATGCTAGATCGCTTTGTTATAATATGCAAAGAGAGTTACAAATATATGATATTCAAACAATTATTTGTGATGTTGATTTTAATAAAGATTATCTTTTTTTTAAAAATGATCTTTTAATTGTCTTAAGCACAAATGGCTATTCGTTTCATTATAATAAACGAATTATTAAGCGAATAAGAGAAGCGAATGTTGATAAATGGTTAATGACATGTAACAAAAACATTACCCTATGTCAAAATCAAATCGTTATTCCTCTCCTTGAAGAAAAATATAGTGAGTATATCATGAAATATATTATTGATATTCTTTTATTAGAATTACAAAACTAGTTTCCAAATTGGAAACTTTTTTGTTTTTTTAAGTCTATTTTTATAAGATATTTCCTGGAGGGAAGAAGATGAACAAGAAAGCAATATCTAGTGAAATTATTTATGTTCTTGTAATTGTGATTTTAGCTTTTGCTGTTAATTTAATGTCCATGGCTAATTTAGGCATGTCAATGATTGTTTGTCCTGCTTATATTATAAGTGAAAAGTTTGATTTTTTAACTTATGGACAAGCTGAATATTTAATTGCAACCATGGTGTTTATTATTTTTTGTTTAGTAATGAAAAGATTTAAGATTTCATATCTACTATCATATCTTACTGGTATTTTATATGCGTTATTTTCTGATCTAATAAAGATTTTAGTTCCGATTTTCAATCAAAATTTAACGATTTCTATGAATATGAAAATAGGGTATTTTTTTATCGGGATGATTTTATCAGGGCTTGCGGTAGCTTTGTTTTATAAAACATATCTATATCCACAAGTTTACGATTTTTTTATTAAAGTTGTTGCCCAAAAATATCAAATTTCTATTAAAATTTTTAAAACTTGTTTTGATTGTAGTTTTCTAGTTATATCATTCATTATCTCTTATGTATTATTTGGTGAATTAGTTGGTATCGGTATTGGTACTGTTATAATGGCATGTTGCAATGGGATGATGATTGAACAATTTCAAAAGATCTTTGATCGTTATTTTATTTGTATCCCGTATTTTGGAAAATTAAAAATATATTTAGAAGGAGGTCTTTAAAATGGGATTTAAAGAAGGATTTTTATGGGGTGGTGCTACAGCTGCTAATCAAGTTGAAGGAGGTGTTTTTGAAGGTGGGCGCGGTTTAGCCAATGTGGATTTAATGCCCCATGGAAAAGATCGCTATGCTATTGGAATTGGGGAAAAATGGATCGATCAAATAGATGATCATTATTTTCCAAGTCATCAAGCGGTTGATTTTTATCATCATTATAAAGAGGATATTGCTTTAATGGCTGAAATGGGCTTTAAGACTTTTAGATTATCTATAGCCTGGACAAGGATTTTTCCAAAGGGAGATGAAATAGAACCCAATGAAGAAGGATTATTATTTTATGAAAATATTTTTAAAGAATGTAAAAAATATGGTATTGAACCATTAGTAACAATTAATCATTTCGATTGTCCAATGTATCTTATCCAAAAATTTGGTGGTTGGAGAAATAGAAAAATGATTGATTGTTTTGTAAAACTGGCCCGAGTGTTGTTTGAAAGATATGATGGTTTGGTTAAATATTGGTTAACTTTCAATGAAATTAATATGATTCTTCATTTTCCATTTGTAGCTGCCGGATTACGATTTGAAAAAGGTGAAAATAAAACACAAGCTATGATTACCTGTGCGCATCATGAACTAGTTGCCAGCGCCTTAGTTACTAAATTAGCTCATGAAATTAATTCAGAAAACATGGTCGGTTGTATGCTGGCAGCCGGTTCATATTATCCTGAAACTTGCAAACCAGAAGATTATTGGCAATCTATATGTGATGATCGCGAAAGCTATATGTTTATTGATGTGCAATCACGGGGGTATTATCCTAACTATGCCTTAAAATGGATAGAAAAAAGAAAGGCAAAAGTACCATTTGAAGCTAATGACAAACAGATTTTAAGTGAAAATACTGTCGATTTTATTAGTTTTTCTTATTATTCATCTCGTGTTTCTAGTGCCAATCCAGATAAAGGCAAGCAAACCGAAAGTAATATTTTTGCTTCAGTTATTAATCCATATTTACAAACTAGTGCTTGGGGTTGGCAAATTGACCCATTAGGTTTAAGAATTACGATGAATGAAATTTATGATCGTTACCAAAAACCATTATTTATTGTTGAAAATGGTTTAGGCGCTAAAGATATTATTGAAAATGATGGTTCTATTCAAGATGATTATCGTATTGATTATTTAAAGAAACACATCCAAGCGATGAAAGCTGCGGTTGAAGAAGATGGTGTTGATTTAATGGGCTATACTACTTGGGGCTGTATTGATTTGATTTCAAATGGAACTGGGGAAATGGAAAAAAGATATGGTTTTATTTATGTTGATAGGGATAATAATGGTAATGGGACTTTTAGACGGATAAAGAAAAAATCTTTTTATTGGTATAAAAAAGTTATTGCTTCTAATGGTGAAGATTTAGATAATTAAATAAAAGGGTAAATATGCACTATATGGCATATTTACCTAATTTTATTTTTTATCAATAAACTTAATTTAAAGCCAAACCATTATCAAAAAAAAGATTGGATGATAATCATAGCCAATCTTAACTTAAAAAATCATTTATTCCTAAAACAATACCATCAACAATTTTATCTTGATAAGAACTATCAATTAACTTACTTTCTTCATCAGGATTTGATAAAAATCCCATTTCCACAATCGTTACTGGTACTTGACACCAGTTGATTCCACTCATCGTATCTGTAATAATTGTCCCGCGATTTTTACTACCCGTTAAATTACATATTTGATCAACTACCGATTTAGATAAACTTTGACTTGCAGTTGCTATATCACTGCAATATGGATTTGATGTTGATGGTGCCATCGTTAAAGTTCCCGTCACACTACTTGAATCATCACTATTACAATGAAGTCTAATAAAAGCAGCCGCATTATTTTCATTAGCAACAGCAGCCCGTTCACTATTAGAGATATCAACATCTTGACTTGTTCGTACCATGATTACTTTATAACCCGAAGCCTCTAATTTTTCCTGTAATTTAAAAGCTACTTCAAGATTAATTTCTGATTCTAATTTTCCAGTTGATACTCCAGTTGCTCCAGTAGTTACTTTCGCTTTAGTTGTACTAGCACCTGGTCCAATTGGTTCTTTAGAACTATTGCCATAGCGTTGATGACCGGCATCAATAACAATTAGTTTATTATCACCAACAACTGGTAACTCAACACCGGTTGAACTAGTTATTTGTGCTTTTCCTTCTTGCATAGCAATACCATTTGCTTCTTGCTGGCGCACTTTTGATTTTACTTGTTTACTACTATTTCCTTGCTGACATCCAGTTATAATAAACATAATTAGTAAAACACTAAGTATTTTCTTCATTTTTTTCACCCACTTTTCCCCTATTATAACATAATTTATTCATTTATGATGTTATCTATTTGATTAATGATCATTTCTTTTAATGTTTGACAACTCTGGTCAAATTTTCTTTGGTCAACATTATTTAGTTGTAATGGAATAACTTTAGCGATACCTTGTCGATTAATAATTGCTGGTACCCCAATATATAATCCTTTTTGTTTATATTCCCCGTTTTGGTATGCTGATACAGTTAAAATGGCATTTTCATCATCAATCACCGCTCTAATTAAACGATTTAAAGCAAGTCCAATACCATAATAAGTAGCATTTTTACGCTTAATAATTTCATAAGCCGCCTGACGAACATCAACATAAATTTTATGTAAGTTATTCATATCAATATTCATTTCAATTATATATTCCATCATACTTTTACAGCCAATATACGTATTCATCCAAGGAACAAACGATGAATCACCATGTTCACCTAGAATATAGGCATGGACATTACCGGGAGCAACATTTAAAAAATCACTTAGTAAATATCTTAATCTGGCTGTATCAAGTATTGTTCCACTGCCAATAACTCGATTAGCTGGCAAATTAGATACTTTTTTAACTACATAAGTCATTAAATCAACCGGATTGCTGGCAACAATAAATATTCCATCAAAACCACTAGCCATAACCTGACTAGTAATTGATTTAACAATTTTAGCGTTTATTTCTGTTAATTCCAATCTTGTCTGACCAGGTTTTTGAGCAGCTCCAGCAGTTATAACTACGATATCGCCATCCTGACAGTCTTGATAAGTTCCTACTTTGATTTTCATACTAGTTTTACTATATGGTAAACCATGATTCATATCCATTGCTTCACCTTTGGCTTTTTCCTCATCTAAATCTATTAAAACCAATTCATCTATACCACCAGTATTTAAAAGTGAATAAGCCATTGACATCCCAACTAATCCAGTCCCAATTAAAACAACTTTTTTTACATCTTGATTTTGCATCACTTACACTACTCCTTTGCATTTTTATTTATTTTTGGCAAAAAAATAATAAATATGCAAAATAATTTATCAATAAAAAAGAATGAGTTTTCCCCATTCTTCTTTAAAACAATATTACAATTATATAACCTATTACAAGCGCAACAAGATATGAAGTGAATAATACTTTGGCTGTATCTTTTTTATCTTCATTATAACGTATTAATGCTAATGTCCCGACTCCTGCACTAGTTGTAAGTCCAGTAACTAAAGCTCCAAAACTTAAACCACCTGCAACATATAACTGTGTTAAAATTACTGAACCAGCACAATTAGGAATGAATCCAACTATCCCTGCAATAATTGGTTGTAATAACCAGTTTGTTTTTAAAATATTTGTTAGATTATCCTCACCAATAACTGCAACTAAATAAGTAAAAACTATATTCGTTAGTAAAATAAAGATAAATGTTGTTATTGTATGTCTAATTGCCGGCATCCAGATACTTTCTTGACAACCACAATCACATGGTTCTACTTGAAGATATTCATAATCTTCTCTGCCTTTGTGGTGAAAGCCATCAACCACTATTCCAGTAACCGTTCCGATAACAATTTTTAAAACAATTAAAATTATCATCATCACCCATAAATCAGGATGAGCAATCAATATAGCTAACGCTTCATCGCTAGTAGCCATAAATATTGATAATAATGTTCCCATTGTCAAGTATCGCATTGCATATAATCTAGCAGCAACAACTGAAAAGCCACATTGAGGAATACTTCCTAAAATTGCCCCGATAAATGGTCCAACTTTACCAAACTCCATAATCTTATTAAGAGCATTTTGACTAGATATATATTCAACTATTAAGTATGCAAAAAATAAAACCGGTATACTCATTAGCGATTCTTCGATCGGTTCTATTAAGATTTCCATTTATTCTCCTCTCTTTCTTAGTTTACTAGTCTATCATAAACCAGATTTTTTTCAAATGATTTAGTATATTTTAATTATTGTTAGCTTGTTCGTTAATAAAAAATTAGCTATAATATTTATTCATAAAGAAGGTCAGTCTATGAAAAATATTAAAAAAGCAGATATAAAAAAGATAAAAATGATCGTTTGTGACTTAGATGGAACTCTTTTTAACCACCAGAAAAATATCACAAAAAATACTATCGATTATTTAATTAATTTACAACAAAATGGTTATATTCTAGTTTTAGCAACCGGGCGTTTTTATTATGAATTAGAACCATTTATCCAAAAACTGCAAATGAAAAAATTTAACGGTTATATAGTTTGTTGTAATGGTCTTACAGTATATGAGTTAGCTTCTAATAAAATACATAAATTTGATTATTTAGAACGTGAAGATATTAATGAATTAATAAAAATTGCTTATTCATTCAAACTAAATATTAGAACTAATTACAATAATAGCTATCAAAATATTGTAACTAGATGCTTATATTACATATCACCTATTATTACTAAAGCTCTTGCTAAAAGATATCCGAATTTACTTTTTTATCGTTATAATGATGCTATTGATTGGCAACAAGTCGGTAAGTTATGTTTTATTGCTCGACCTGGTAAATTAAATAAATTTGTAAAACATTTAAATTCACAATACAATCAACGTTATCAAATATATTATACTAGTCCATTTTGTGTGGAAATAGTAAGACAAAATGTAAATAAAGCCTATGCTATTAATTATATTTGTCAAAAGTTGTCTTTATCTTTTGATAATGTTTTGGCATTTGGGGATGGCGGTAATGATGAATTATTATTGTCAAAAGCCAAGATCGGTATAACAATGAAAAATGCGTTGCCTAAAACATTGAATAAAGCTAAATATATTTCTAATAAAACAAACAATCATGAAGGTGTGCTTGATTGTTTAAAAGAATTATTTGATACTAATTTAAAAGTCTAGAATTTATCTTTATAATAATTCTAGACTTCTTTTTTATTTATAATCAAATTATTTATGATAATCTATTTTTAAAATCCTGATAACCAAATTCTTTGATTAATTTTAACTTATCATTTTGTTTTAAAACAATACTTGGTAAATTCATGCCATTAAAAGTATTATTTTTAACCATTGAATAGATGGCCATATCTTTAAACCATAATTGCTGACCAATTTGTAATGGCTGATCAAATGAATAATCGCCAATAATATCACCAGCCAAACAAGTTGGACCACCTAATCGATAAGTATATTTCTTTACTTCAGGTTTAGCACTATCAATAATATCAGGACGATATGGCATTTCTAAAACATCTGGCATATGACAAGCTGCTGATGTATCCATGATTGCTATATCCATTCCATTATTAATAATATCTAAAACACTTGATACTAAAAATCCCGCATTTAAAGCAATCGCTTCACCTGGTTCTAGATATACTTGAACTTGATATTTTTCTTTAATTTCATTAATTATTTTAATTAAAAGCTCAATATCGTAATCATCGCGAGTGATATGATGACCACCACCAAAATTTAACCATTTCATTTGACCCAAATATTTTCCAAATTTATTTTCAATAGCTTCAATAGTAGTTTGTAAATCATCACTATTTTGTTCACATAATGTATGAAAGTGCAATCCTTCAATACCATCTAATAAATCTTCTCTAAAATTATCAAGAGTTACACCCATTCTTGAATACTTAGCACATGGATCATAGATAGCATGCCCTACTTGAGTTGAACATTCAGGATTAATACGAATGCCACATGAAGTGTTTGTTGTTTTAGCAAGTTCTTTATATTTAAGCCATTGATTAAATGAATTGAAAACAACATGATCACATATATTCATAATTTCTTCAATTTCATCATCACGATAAGCTGCGCTATAAACATGATTTTCTTTTTTCATTTCTTCATGTCCTAATTTTGCTTCAAACAAACCACTTGCTGTTGTTCCATCTAAATATTTTCCAATTAGAGGATAAACACTAAACATCGAAAAACATTTTTGGGCTAATAAAATTTTGCATCCTGTTTTTTCTTTGACATAGTGAAGAACTTTTAGATTTTTTTCCAAAAGTTCTTCATCAATTAGATAATATGGCGTTTTCATTAGTCCACCAATACTGGATTACGATCTTCAATCCATGGTAATCCCCATTTATTTAAAGCATCCATAAATGGATCAGGATCAAATTCTTCTACATTGTAAACACCAGGTTTTTTCCATTTACCTTGCAATAATAACATAGCTCCAATCATTGCTGGTACTCCAGTTGTATAGCTAACTGCTTGTGAACCAACTTCTTTATAACATTCTTGATGATCACAAACATTATATAAATAGTATTTTTTATATTCACCATCTTTTTTACCTTGGAAAATACATCCAATGTTTGTTTTACCAACAGTACGTGGTCCTAAACTAGCTGGATCAGGTAAAACTGCTTTTAAAAATTGTAACGGAATAATTTGTTTTCCTTCAAATTCAATTGGTTCAATTGATGTCATTCCAACATTTTCTAAACATTTTAAATGTGTTAAGTAACTTTGACCAAATGTCATGAAGAAACGAATTCTTTTAATTCCAGGAATATTAATTCCTAATGATTCTAATTCTTCATGATGTAATAAATACATATCTTTTTTACCAACTTGAGCAAAATCATATTCACGTTTAATTTCCATTGGTTTTGTTTCAACCCAATGACCATCTTCCCAATAGCTTCCATTAGCTGAAACTTCACGAATATTAATTTCTGGATTAAAGTTTGTTGCAAATGGATAACCATGGTCACCACCATTACAATCTAAAATATCAATATAATTAATTTCATCAAACTCATGTTTTAAAGCATATGCACTAAATACACCTGTAACACCTGGATCAAATCCACAACCTAAAATTGCAGTTAATCCAGCTTGTTCAAATTTTTCACGGTATGCCCATTGCCAGCTATATTCAAATTTAGCAGTATCTTCTGGTTCATAGTTGGCAGTATCAATATAATGACATCCAGCAATTAAACAAGCATCCATAATTTTTAAATCTTGATATGGTAATGCTAAGTTTAAAACCACTTCTGGTTTAAAATCTTGCATTAAAGCTACTAATTCATCAACGTTATTAGCATCTACCTTAGCTGTATGAATAATTGTTTTTGTTTTGTCTTGTAATTCTTCTTTTAATTTATCGCATTTACTTTTTGTTCTTGAAGCAATCATAATTTCTTCAAATATATCACTATTTTGACAACATTTGTGAATCGCTACTGAAGCAACTCCACCACAACCAATAATTAATGTTCTTTTCATTTACTCTTCTCCTTTATTCATTGCTAATAATAATTCTCTTAATATTTTACAAGCTAAAGCTGTTGAAGCCCCGCTAGGATCATAAACTGGTGATAACTCATTAATATCCATAGCCACTACGTTTAATGAACTTACCGCAATGATAGCTTCTAATAATTCATTGAAACTAACCCCTCCGGCTTCTGGAGTTCCTGTTCCAGGAAAAACACTTGGATCTAAAACATCAAGATCAATCGTAAAATAAACCGGATAGCCTTGACATTCTGCAATAGCTTGTTTTAATCCATTAAAATTAAATTTATTTAAAATGGTATGTTCTTTAGCCCAGTAAAATTCTGCCCGTTCACCACTACGAATACCAAATTGATAAATTTTATGATCACCAACTAAGTCATATGCTCTTTTAATAACTGAAGCATGTGATAATTTTTCACCTAGATATTCGTCACGTAAATCAGTATGAGCATCAAAGTGAATAATCCGTAAATCTGGATATTTTTCATATGCTGCTTCAATAGCACCCAAACTAACTAGATGTTCACCACCAATCATACATGGCAGCTTGTTAGCATCTAGAATTATTTTAGTTGTTTCATTAATCATATCTAAAGCTTTACGTGGATTTCCAAATGGTAATTCTAGATCACCACCATCGAAAACTTTAATATCTTCTAAATCTTTATCCTGATAAGGACTATATGTTTCGATTCCAAAAGATTCTTTACGCATTGCACTTGAAGCAAATCTAGTTCCAGGCCGATAGGAAGTAGTACTATCCATTGGTGCCCCAAAGATCACACGACTGGCTTCTTCAAAAGAAGCATCTAATCCAATGAAAGTTTCAATATTTTTATTCCACATCTCTAAGTAACTCCTCTACATAATTTGGTAAGGCAAATGAACCAACATGGATACCAGTATTATAATATTTAGTTTTCATCCCACGAGCATTCCATTTTGTTTTTTGAAAATCTTTGATAGGATGATATTTTTTTGAGGCAAAGCCAAACAACCAATGTCCTGATGGATAAGTTGGAATATGGGCCTGGTATACTCTAGAAATTGGAAAACTTTCAACTATTCTTTTATGAGCCCGTTGCATTGCTATTGCATCTGTTTGATAAAAAGGACTTTCATGTTGATTAACCATAATTCCAGTTTCATTTAAAGCTTTAAAACAGTTACCATAAAATTCTTTTGTAAACAATCCTTCACCTGGTCCAAAAGGATCAGTAGAATCAACAATGATTAAATCATATTCATTTTCTTTAGTACGGACAAAACGCAATCCATCTTGATAGAAAATATTTAGACGCGGATCATCAAAACAACATGCGGTAGTTGGTAAGTATTTTTTACTTACTTCAACTACTAGTTCATCTATTTCAACCATATCAATAGTTTCAATTGTTTCATAACGGCATAATTCACGAATTACACCACCATCACCTGCACCAATAACTAAGACTTTTTTTACATTTGGATGCACTGCCATAGGAACATGAACAATCATTTCATGATAAATAAATTCATCTTTTTCTGTCAACATCATATAGCCATCCAAAGCTAAAAAACGACCAAATTCTTTTGAATCAAATATATCAATTCTTTGAAATTCACTTTGACCACTAAATAATTGCCGATCAACTTTTATTGAAAAGTTTACACCATTAGTATGGCGTTCAGTAAACCATAGCTCCATTATTTCACCTCTTCCTTCAATACATTTAAATTATTTATTTCCATATCTTCAGGACCTGTCATAAAGCACCCTTTTTCTTTTGCATATTCAATATAATCAAGAATTTCTGGCGTAATTTTTTCTCCTGGTGCTAAAATTGGAATTCCTGGTGGATAGCACATAACAAATTCGCTACAAACACGATTAGCACTTTCTTTTAAAGGCAATGATTCCTTATCTCCATAAAAGGCAACTTGTGGTGATACAATAACTTCGGGATTGATATATTCATGATCTAACATTCCGGCACGATCTTTTTTAAACCTTCTTCTAATTTCGGATAAAGCTCCTACTAATCGTTCAATATTTGCTTCACTATCCCCAACAGAAATATACGCTAGAACATTACCAATATCACCAAATTCAATTTGAATACCATATTCATCACGCAATAAATCATATACTTCAATTCCTGCAAGTCCTACATCAAGGGTAAAAATTGATAATTTAGTAACATCAAAATCATAAACACTATCACCGTTAATTAATTCCCTGCAATAAGCATAATAATCACCAATCTGGTTGATTTCTTCACGAGCATAATGTGCTAAACGTCTTACCTTACTAAAAATCTCTTTACCATTTAAAGCCAGATTTTTACGTGACATATCTAGACTGACCATTAATAAATAAGAACCACTGGTTGTTTGGGTTAAATTAATAACCTGACGAACATAATCAGCATTTACATTAGGACCTAATAACAAAAATGAACTTTGCGTTAAACTACCACCAGATTTATGCATACTGACACTAGCCATATCAGCACCAGCTTCCATTGCCGACATCGGTAATTCATCACTAAAGTAAAAGTGCGTCCCATGAGCTTCATCTACTAGTGCTAACATTCCATGTTCATGAGCTAATTCAACAATTGCTTTAATATTGGAACAAATTCCATAGTATGTTGGATTATTAATTAAAATTGCTTTAGCATCAGGATTATCAATAATTGCCTGTTCAACTTGTTTAACTGACATTCCTAAAGAAATCCCCAGTCTTTTATCAACTTCAGGATTAACATAAATAGGAATAGCACCTGTTAAAATCATTGCATTAATAGCACTACGATGGACATTTCTTGGCAAAATTATTTTTTCACCAGCTTTAACACTTGCCATAATCATACTTTGAACTGATGAAGTAGTTCCTCCAACCATAAAAAAGGCATGAGCAGCATTAAAGGCATCTGCTGCTAATTCTTCAGCTTCTTTTATTACCGATACTGGATGACATAAATTATCTAATGGTTTCATTGAATTAACATCGACACTCATACATTTTTGACCTAAAAAATCGGTTAATTCGGGATTTCCTTTACCATGTTTATGACCAGGTACATCAAAAGGAACCAGACGGTCTTGTTTCATTTGTTGCAATGCTTCATAGATTGGCATTCTGCTTTGATCTAATTTCATTTTCGCCCCCTAAAAAATATTACTTCCACTATAAATTTCTATCATTTCCTGCCGTAAATTATTAGTAATTTCTAATCTTACTTTAGGTGGTAATTCATAAATATCTGTTTTAAATAAATAATTTTGTAAATCAATTTCTTTAATTAACATTTTCGTATGAAATAAATTAGCTTGATACATATTAATATCAACCGCATCATACTTTAACAATGTTTGTGAATCGATATATTCTTGAATTGACGTCATTGGATTATCCATAAAAAGCTTTCTTCCCTTAATATCTCTAGTAAAACCACGAACTCGATAATCCATTGTAATTATATCTGAATCAAAATTCCCAATTAAAAAATCCAATGTTGATAAAGGGGAAATTTCACCACATGTTGATACATCAATATCAACCCTAAAAGTAGCAATATTAGTTTCTGGATGATACTCAGGATAAGTGTGTACCGTAATATGACTTTTATCCAAATGTCCTAAAATTACTCGATCATCAACTTCTTCAGTCCCTTTTCGTTCATTTTCAGCTAGAAGCATAGTAACACTAGCTCCTTGTGGATGATAATCTTGTTTAGAAACATTTAACACTTGAGCCCCAATCATATTTGCCACTTCATATAAAATATCTGTTAGTCTTTTAGAATTATATTGTTCATCAATATAAGCAATATAATCTTTTTGAGCACGTTGACTTTTTGCATAACAAACATCATAGATATTAAAGCTCAAAGATTTAGTTAAATTGTTAAACCCATATAATTTTAGCTTTTCGCCCATCTCGTTTTCCCCCTTTAAAACAAAAAACTCAAGCTGGTCATCCAACTTGAGAATCAATCCATTATCATAATAGAACAAATTTCGTGTTCATTTTGATTTTTATCAGAGTCTATATAGCAAGAATCACTTTTACTACTCTTATTGATTGTTTCACAAGTGTGATGTGCCCAAAGCACACGGTTGTATAGTCACCAACTCAATGTTAAAAATATAACATCAACTTATAAAAGCGAACTTTCGTTCTATCAATAAGGCAACAAAGTTGCCGATTCGGCTTTTGACCCAGCTGTCCGGATGGCTTTAACTCATAAGAGTGGTCAAAATTCTTGCAAAATAAATTCTCTTTTTGCAACATCTAGATTATATATAATAATAATCAAAATTGCAACAGTTTTTTTATAAAATAAAATCATTTGTTTAATATAGTAAACTTATTATGTTTTAAAATAAATTCAACTATTTCGTTATAATCATTTGTAGCAAACATTTTAGGTGGAATTGAATAAACATCACCATGAAATTTAGTAAGTATTTTAGATTCTAAATAAGCTATCTGAGGTGCTAATAATATCATGTCATATTGTCTAGCCTTTTTATCAATATTGTTATAACTAGCTGCCTCAATTTCTATTGGTATTTTAGCCAGGTTACAAAATCTTTTCATTCCATCAGCAAAATATGTAGAAGTATAACCAGCGCTACAACATAACAATACTTTTATTACTCTAAGCTGATAATATTCTTTAAACGTATTAATAAAATCATTAAAGATTATTAAAGCCTGCTTAAAATTTATAAATTGGTAGTGCATATAATATAAGCGTTCCTTATTACTATTATCAAAGATTTCATGTTCTATTAAATAATCTCGATAAAAAGCTGTTGTTCCTAAAAAATCTTTCTTTTTAAAATATATTACATCTGATTTCTCTTCAATCTGGATTTCTTTAAAGCTTAAATTTTCAATCCAAGATTTAAAAATACATATATTAATATCTTGAAAAAAAGAATCCATATTTTCACCCTCTTTACTGTATCTAATTAACTATTAGTATCATTATATTTGCTGATCAAATTATAATAAGCTACTTTTTTATTTACATTTTCATCATAATTCATTTTAAAATAACATGTATATAAAGCATCTAAAATAAATAAAACTGACAAACGAGTTGAAAATGAAGATATTTTTTTATAATGATTTTCATGATTATTAATGAACAGATGATAATCAGGATCAAAATTTTTAAAATTGTAACCATATGCTGAAATTAATAACATTTTGGTTTGTTTCTCTTTAAGAATCTTTGGCAAAATATTACTTAATATTCCGCGCCCTTGAAAAGAAATAATAATAGCAAAATGGTTATTATCACCACTTGCTGCTAATAATCGCTGTTGATATTCATCAATTGGCACATTTACATTTACCCCTATTTTATGTTTATTCCAAAAAATTGTTTATCAATTGTACCTTTTCTGACTTTTACTAAATTTAATTTTTAAATATTGTTCTAAAGAACAAATAGTATATTTATTGTGAAATTCTTTAAATTTCAAATTAGGAACATACTTTTAAAACATAAAATATTTATCTATTATATGGATTAATCACAAAATATAATTTATTCATGAAAATTAACTGTGCTTAGCATTTTATATTTGAAATAAACATTTTAATTTTACTCTTTAATATTTAGTATTAATAAAATATATAGTGTATATTAATTCTTAATAATAACTACTAAATAATTTAATTGTTATTAATTAATTTTCATATAGAAAAAGTAGAGCAACGCAGGCGTTGCTCTACATAAAACTTTCGTTTTTGTCCTTCATCATATTATATGTATTTTTCGCATAAATAGTCAACAATTTTTTTAACAAATTCATAATTTGATGTAAATATATTATCGTTAATAAAATATTCACTATGTTTAACAAATCTTACATTTATTAAATCTTGTAAGATGTGCAATTGTTTTTCTTTTAATATAGGACTGCTACAAACTTCATTAAATAAAAATAAAGTTGCTATAAAATCATGTATAATTGGATTAGCAATTTTTTTCTTTCTCGTATTTTTACTAATATTAGGAATTTCTGTTAATAAAGATACTAGTTTTTTATTAGGTTCTATAATATTTTTCTTACCGTTAAATAAGTGTGTATGCGTATATGGTTTTCTTAAGGTATTTAATAAGCAATTATTATGAGCTGAAGCATTTCTAATAAATTTTAATGGCCATAGTAGATTATTTATTGTTTGAGATTTATTTTCTGGATAAAGTTCATAATATAATTCAAATAATTTAATAAAATCGCCAAAAGATAACACTTCTACAATGTTCCACACAGCCCAATTATTTTCATACTTATGAATTAGATCAGCACAAGCAGAGTCATTCTTTTTGAAATCAATATTGCGTTTAATATAAGGATATTTTTGAAAAAACTGACTAATAATATTATATCCATCTTCTTTATCATTATTTGTTAAATCATTGATTAATTTTACCTTTAAAAAATGCTCTGTATCTAACGATAATTTAATAATATACTCTCTTAAGTACATATCAAGTTTAGATAATTCTACTAAGTATTCAAAATCTAAATGAATATATTGCTTTTTTGATTCATTATATTCAAAAGATTTAGCAAAAGATTTTATCTTAAAATAATATGTATTATATGTTAAATATTGCAATGCTGAATGCTCATCCATAATTTCAAATTTAATGTTTTTATTTTTTAAATTTTCTATTTATTGGTAAACTGAATACTTTTTTCGCAATGAAATCACCTCTAAAATATTTTATCACTATTTTGTCAAATAAAGCAGATGAATTTGAGATTTTCTTTACTCATGATAAAATATTATGTTTTTGCTTTATTAGAAGCCTATTCAACTAATTCATTATCTTTGAATCAATTATCTAATGTAAAAAAAGAGCAACAACATAGTGCTCTTTTTAAAGATAATATCAACTTAGTTTAGTTCTTTAACTCTAATTCGATTAATTGCTTTCTTTAGTGCAACTTCAGCTCGCATTAAATCAGTATGTTCAGTTGGATGATGGATTCTTTCTTCAGCACGAGCTTTAGCTTCTTTAGCTCGATTTAAATCAATTTCTTCTTTTGATTCGATTGAATCTACTATTAATTTGGTTTCATTATCATTTACATAAATAAAGCCATTCCCAACAGCAAATTCATAACGCTGATTATCGATAATATAACTCATCATTGAAATTTCAACACCAGTTGCAAGCGGAATATGATGAGCTAGTATTCCAATCTGACCACCAGTTGAGCGAAGATTTAACTGATTGACTTCCACTTCTTGATAAACTCCTTTAGGAGTTATGATTTTAAGCTTAAATTTACTCATTTTCTAATGTCTTCGCTTTTTCAATTGCTTCTTCAATAGTACCAACGTTGTGGAAAGCCTGTTCTGGTAAATCATCATATTTACCTTCAAGAATTTCTTTAAATCCTTTTATTGTATCACTAACGCGAACATATTTTCCATCCATTCCTGTAAACTGACTTGCTACAGTAAATGGTTGTGATAAGTAATTACGCACTCTACGAGCTCTTGCTACTGTTAACTTATCTTCTTCACCTAATTCGTCCATACCTAAAATTGCAATAATATCTTGTAATTCTTGGAAACGTTGTAAAATTTGTTGCACACCATGAGCAACTTCATAATGTTCTTTACCAACAACTAATGGATCAAGAGCTCTTGATGAAGAATTTAATGGATCTACTGCTGGATAAATTCCTAATGCTGCAATAGAACGATCTAATACAACTTTAGCATCTAAGTGAGCGAAAGTTGTTGCTGGTGCAGGGTCAGTTAAGTCATCTGCTGGTACATATACAGCTTGAACAGATGTAATTGAACCATTTTTTGTTGAAGTAATTCTTTCTTGTAAAGCTCCCATTTCTGTTGCCAAAGTTGGCTGATATCCAGCTTGAGATGGGACACGACCTAACAAGGCAGAAACTTCAGAACCTGCTTGAGTGAAACGGAAAATATTATCAATGAACAATAAGACATCTTGTCCTTGGCTATCACGGAATTCTTCAGCCATTGTAAGACCTGTTAATCCTACTCTTAAACGAGCTCCAGGTGGTTCGTTCATTTGACCAAAAACAAGTGTTGTTTTTGAAAGTACACCACTTTCTTTCATTTCATAATATAAATCATTTCCTTCACGACTACGTTCTCCAACTCCAGCGAAAACAGATAGACCACCATGTTCAGTAGCGATATTATTAATAAATTCTTGAATTAATACTGTTTTTCCTACTCCGGCTCCACCGAATAAACCGATTTTTCCCCCTTTAATGAAAGGACAAATTAAATCGACAACTTTAATTCCGGTTTCCAAAATTTCAGTTTCAGTTCTTTGTTCAGAATATGATGGGGCACTACGATGAATTGGCATTTTTTTAACGTCATCACCTAATGCTTCTTTTCCATCAATTGGTTGTCCTAAAACATTAAACATTCTTCCTAATGTTTGATTTCCTACTGGTACAGTAATTGGGTGTTTAGTATCAACTGCATCCATACCTCTTCTGACACCATCAGTTGGTCCCATAGCAATACAACGAACAATATCATCTCCGATATGTTGCGCTACCTCAACTACTAGTAGTTCATCTCCATTTTGAATTTCAATCGCCGTATTTAAAGCTGGTAGATTACTATCACCATTAAATTGGATATCGATTACTGGCCCTTTAGCACTAATTATTTTACCAATATTTTGTGACATACGGCACCTCCTTATTGTGCATTAGCCCCTGCCACGATTTCACTAATTTCATTAGTAATCGCAGTTTGTCGAGCTTGATTATATTTTAATAATAACTGTTCTGTAAGTTCATCGGCATTATCAGTAGCATTTTCCATTGAAGTTCTTCTAGATGCATTTTCACTAGTTACTGATTCAATAATATAACCATAAATAACTGCTTGTAAATACATTGGAATTAAGCTATTTAAAACTTCTTCAGGACCTGGTTCAAATAATGTTTCTTTTTTAGAAAGCTCAATATCTTCAAAACTATCAGCATCAATTGGTAATAAAGTAACAATTCTAGGTTTGAAAGTTAAATTATTTATAAATTCAGTATAAACAATTTTAATTTTACTGATTTCCTGATTACAATACATATTTGTTAGTTCTGTTACTAATCTAGTAACATCTTTAAAATTAAATGTAGTATTTAAATCTTCGAATTTAGTATCTGTTATACCTTGATGATTCTTTTTTAAGTAACTTGATGCTTTAGAACCAATACTATAAACATAATCATCAGCTTTAATTACATCTTTGATTTCTTTAAATACGTTTGCATTATAACCACCACATAATCCTAGACTTGAAGCAATAACGATATATGCTTCTTTAGTTACATCTTTGTTTTCTTTTAAATAAGCACTATCATTATTTCCTTTACAATTAGCTAATAGCTCAGCTACTGTTTTAGCTACTTCACTATAGTATGGTTTTGATTGTTCCAATTGATTTCTTGTTTTTCTAAGTTTTGAAGTAGCTACTAGTTCCATTGCCTTAGTAATTTTTTTGGTTGATTCAACCGATTTAATTCTTCGCTTGATTTCTTGCATTCCTCCAGGCATAGCTAACTACCCCTTTGCTTGAGTTTTTTCAAATTGATTTACAAATGCACCGATAACATCTTTCATATGTTTTTCTAAATCAGGCGAAATTTCTTTTTTATCATTGATTTCATCAATAATTTCTTTTTGAGTCATTTCAATATGTTCTACTAATTGATCCATGAAGTTAGAAACTTGTTCAACTTCTAATGATTTAGTAAATCCATATTTTAAAGCAAATAAAGTAATTACTTGAGTTGCAACAGAACGTGGTGAATATTGAGCTTGTTTCAATACTTCACGAACTTTAGCACCATGGTCTAATGTTGCTTTAGTTGCTGCATCTAAGTCAGATCCAAATTGAGCAAATGCTTGCATTTCAGTATATTGCGCCAATTCTAATTTTAAAGATCCTGATACTTGTTTCATTGCTTTAATTTGCGCTGATGAACCAACACGGCTTACTGAAAGTCCAGTATCGATTGCTGGTCTAAATCCTGAGTTGAATAAATCTAACTGCAAGAAAATTTGTCCATCAGTAATTGAAATTACGTTAGTTGGGATATATGCAGAAATATCCCCAGCTTGAGTTTCAATGATTGGTAAAGCAGTGATTGATCCACCACCATTTTCTTCATTTAAACGACAAGCTCTCTCTAATAATCTTGAATGTAGATAGAAGACATCACCTGGATATGCTTCACGTCCTGGTGGTCTTTTTAACAATAAAGAGACAGTACGATATGCTACTGCATGTTTTGATAAATCATCATAAACAATTAATACGTCTTTCCCTTGTTCTAACCATTCTTCTCCAATAGCGCATCCAGCATATGGAGCAATATATTGCACTGGTGCTAATTCACTAGCAGAAGCACAAACAACTGTTGTATATTCCATTGCGCCACCTTGGCGTAATTTTTCTACGATTTGTGCAACTGTTGAATTCTTTTGTCCAATTGCAACATAAATACAATAAATATCTTGTCCTTTTTGATTTAAAATTGTATCAATAGCGATTGCTGTTTTACCAGTTTGACGGTCACCAATGATCAACTCACGTTGTCCTCGTCCAATTGGGATGATTGCATCAATTGAAGTAATTCCTGTTTGTAAAGGCTGATCAACTGATTTTCTAGTCATAACACCGCTGGCAACTCTTTCGATTGGACGTGTTTTAGTTGTTTTAATTTCACCATTACCATCAATTGGTTGTCCTAATGGGTTTACAACTCGTCCTAATAATTCATCACCTACTGGAACTTCCATAATTCTACCAGTACGTTTAACTTCATCGCCTTCTTTAATTTCATCTTCAGAACCAAGTAAAACAGCACCTACGCTATCTTCATCTAAGTTCATCACCATTCCATAGACATCGTTTGGGAAGGCTAAAAGTTCACCTAACATGGCATCATCTAAGCCATGGATTACACTTACACCATCTCCAACAGTCATAACGGTTCCTACATCTTTTTGTTCAATCACTTCATCAAAGTTTTTAATTTGTTCTTTGATCAAAGTGCTAATCTCATCTGGTCTAAGCCCCACTATTTTCACCTACTTTCTTAATAGTTCTTTTTTCAATAATGAAACTTTATTTTTGATTGTTCCATCAAAAACCCGATTATTTACTTCAACTTTAATTCCACCAATTAAAGCTGGGTCTTTAACAACTTTTAATTTAATTGTTTTATTGGTTGCTTTTCCTACTGCTTGTTCAACTTGTTTTAAAGACTCTGGTGAAATATCAAAAGCAGTATATAAAATACCCTCTTCTATTCCAAAATAATCATTACATAATTTTTTAAATTCTTTAATTATTTCTTGAAGATAGCGAATTCTTCTTTTTTTGACCAATAATTTCAAAAAATTAACAATATATGTGTTAACTGTTCCTTTAAAACTTTGATCTATTAAATCACATTTAACTTTATCATCAATCAAAACATGACTAAAAAAAGTTAAGAATTTAGGCTCTTTACTGAAGATATCATCAATCAATAGCATATCTTTTTGATAACTATCAACCGCATTTTCTTCTTTAGCTAAAGAAAATAATGAAACAGCATAACAATGTGCTACAGATTCCATTATTTATCAATTTCCTTAATAAATTCATCAACTAATTTTTCATTAGCTTTTTGATCCATTTCCTGATTCATTATTTTACTAGCCACGTCAATTGCAATATTTACAATTTCATTCTTTACTTCAGCTTTCGCTGCAATTTTTTCTGCTTCGATTTCTTTTGATGCACGTTCAAGTTTTTCTTTCGCTTCTTCATTTGCTTTTTCAATGATACTATCTCTTGTCTTACCAGCATCAACCTTTGCTTTTTCAACAATATTACGATATTCTTTAGCAGCAGCACGAGACTGTTCTTCACTTTCTTCCATTAAAGCTTTAGCCTTTTGCTGCATATTTTTAGCATCATTTACAGTTCCTTCAATGTAATCAGCACGTTTAGCAAAATAGTCTTGTACTGGTTTCCATAAAAACTTTTTAAAAATGCATAACATTACTCCTGTTGCCAGTAACTGAACTATTAAAGTCGTAATATTGGGGAATAATTTTGAGGCAATATCAATATCCATTCTTATTCCTCCTCTTGATTAAATTTGATTTTATCCACCGTATACGAATAATAATAGGAATGAAATCAATAAACCATAAATTGCAACTGTTTCTGTTAAGGCAATACCTAAAATCATTGTTGTACGGATTTTTCCTTCCGCTTCTGGATTTCTACCAATAGCTTCTACTGCTTTACTAGCACAAATTCCTTCTCCAATACCAGTTCCTAAACCGGCACATACTGCAATACCTGCTGCAATAGCAATTAATCCTACGTCTGTCATATTTCTTTCCTCCAATTTTTTACTTAAAATTAATATATCTTTAACTAGCTTAATCTTCATTTACTTCCAAAGCGATTAAAATACTAGATAAAGTCACGAATACTAGGGTTTGAATAAATCCTGCAAAAACATCAAAATAAGCGTGGAATATTGGGGCAATAAGTGGTCCCAAAAAGTTAAAATTGATAACATACTCTGATAAGTATCCCGTAAAACTATATATCAAAGACAACAAAATTGACCCTGCTACAATATTTCCAAAAAGACGCATTGACAAAGAAATAAGTGGTGCCAATGTTCCTAAAATGTTAGTTGGTGGCCAAATAATATCTTTAATATAGGTAAATACTCCTTTTGTTTTTAAAGCGTTGTACTGAATTAACGTAAAAGTGATTATAGTAATCGCTAACGTAATTGAATAATTTGAAGTTGGTGCTTCAAAACCAAATAATCCACTTATATTTGATATAAATATATATATAAACATCATTGCAAAATAAGGATAATAATTCTTAGAAAACTGTGCTGGCATTAATGTTGCCATGTAATCTTGAATCATTTTTACTCCTGTTTCACAAACAAGAACAATCCCAGTGGGTCGCTTAGTCGAATCTGCTGCTTTGATTTTCCTTCCAGCCAAAATGAAAAAGATTGATAAAACTGTCATAATAATCAACGAAAAGATCAGTTCTGGCTGAATTACGATATGTATATCTCCCATCACTTTCACCTCCTTTTTTCTAGATTAGCTATTTTGAGTTTTTTCCAACCTATCATTTCGATAAGCATCAATATAAATAGTAGCCTGAATAATAAAATAACCAAGAAAAACCGTTATAATATTGATCCAGGATACTTTTATAGCAATAAAAAATCCTGCTCCATATACAAACAATTTTGCAAAAAACAGAACAACAACTAAGCTGATTGTACTTGTTGATAAAGCTAAAATAAGATCACTTATTTTAATTATCATCTTAAATACAATCAAACTAACTATATATCCAATGATCATTCCTATCAAATAAGAAATGTCAGATACAATCAAACTAACTACACCAGCTATTGCCAGAGCTACTAAAAATACATATTTAGAATGGCTCATTACTGTCTTTTCATTCATCTTTTCCTACTCCTAACAATAACTTTATTACATAAATAAAAGCCACTATTAATAAGACTAATATCCAGCATGGTTTAGAATTGAAGTAATCATCAAGCCATAAACCAGCTATTACAGCTAGTAAAAACACGCCAATTACTTCAAAACCTAACCATAAACAAAAGACAATATCTTTTAATAACTTTCTTTTATTCTCTTTCATATTTAAAACTAATCTGTCCCAAACAAACGATCACCGGCATCGCCTAATCCAGGAACAATATAGCCTTTGCTATTTAGCTTATCATCTAGCGCTGCTAACGTCAAATTAACATCAGGGTGTTCTTTTTCAATAACCGCCACCCCTTCAGGTGCTGCTAACAAACATACTAAATGAATGTTTTTAGCACCTCGTTTTTTTAGACTGGTTATTGTTGCACTAGCACTACCTCCGGTTGCTAACATAGGATCAACGACAATAACAATAGCATCTTCTATACCTTTAGGAAATTTAGCGTAATATTCGATTGGTTGTAATGTTTCTTCATCACGTTGTAAGCCAATATGACCAACTTTAGCACTAGGAATAATTCTTCTAAAACCATCTACCAACCCAATCCCAGCTCTTAATATTGGTACTAAAATTATCTGTTTAGCCAATTTTTTACCAACAGTCTTACAAATCGGTGTTTCAATTGGATATTCTACTAATGGTAAATCTTTAGTAACCTCATACGCCATTAACATAGCGATTTCATCAAGATTTTCTTTGAATACTATTGTATTTGTATTTTTATCACGCATAATAGATAATTTATGGTTTATTAATGCATGATCAAGTACTGTCGTTGCCATTTTTTTCACCTCTTAAATATATTTAATATCATTATACATTTCAACTTTATCAGTTAAAGCTTTAACTCTTTTAATACATTCTTCTTTAATTTGATCTGTTTCTTCATTTTTTAAACGATAAGCAATTATCTTTCCGACTTCTTCGAAATCTTCTTCTTTAAATCCTTTAGTTGTCATAGCAGGTGTTCCTACACGAATACCACTAGCTTTAAATGGTTTTTCTGTATCAAAAGGAATCGCATTTTTATTAGCAGTAATATTAATTTCATCTAATAAACGTTCTGCTTTTTTACCAGAAATTCCACAACTAGATTTAACATCTATTAAGATCAAATGATTATCAGTACCACCAGCTACTAATCTAAATCCTTCTTCTTTTAAAGATTTTTCAAGAGCTTTGGCATTTTTAATAATTTGTTTTGCATATTCTTTAAACTCTGGTTGCATTACCTCATAGAAGCAAGCAGCCTTAGCAGCAATTATGTGCATTAAAGGTCCACCTTGCATTCCTGGGAATACCGCACGATCGATAGCTGGCGCTAATTCTTTTTTACACATAATAGCACCACCTCGTGGTCCCCTTAAGGTTTTATGAGTTGTTGTTGTAACAACATCAGCATAAGGAAATGGTGATGGATGTTCACCTGCTGCAACTAAACCAGCAATATGAGCCATATCGACCATAAATAAAGCTCCTACTTCATGCGCACATTTAGCCATATATTCAAAATCAATAATTCTTGAATATGCGCTTGCTCCAGCTACTACTAGTTTAGGTTTAATTTCCTGACACTTCTTTTTAAATTCTTCATAATCAATAGTTTCAGTTTCTTTAGAGACACCATAACTATAAAAATCATAATTAATTCCAGAATAGTTTAATGGATGTCCATGTGTTAAATGTCCACCATCTGCTAAAGACATTCCTAAAACTTTATCACCGTGCTCTAATAAAGCCATATATACTGCTGTATTAGCTTGAGCACCACTATGAGGTTGAACATTTGCATGCTGGGCACCAAAGATTTTACATAATCTTTCTTTAGCTAAAGTTTCCACCTCATCAACAAACTGACAACCACCATAATATCTTTTTCCCGGATATCCTTCAGCATATTTATTAGTAAGAACACTTCCAGCCAACTGCATAATTTCTGGAGAAACAAAGTTTTCAGAAGCGATTAGCTCAATGTTATTTCTTTGCCGATTTAATTCCCGTTCAACACTTTCAAATACAGCAACGTCTTTCATTTTATTCTTCTCCTTCATAAGCCATCATTTTTTCAATTCTTTGAATGTGACGTCCACCTTCAAATTCTGTTGATAGCCATGCTTTTAAGATTTCTAATGCTAAACCTTCACCAATAACTCTTTGTCCCATTGCAATCATATTACTATCATTATGAGCACGTGTAGCTTTAGCACTAAATACATCATGACATAATGCACATCTAATACCATTTACTTTATTAGCAGTAATACTTACACCAATTCCAGTGCCGCATACAACTACCCCCTTGTCGCATGCACCACTAGCTACTGCCTTAGCGGCTTTACCAGCATAATCTGGATAATCGCAGCTATCTTCACTATTTGTTCCAAAATCTTCTACTTCATAACCATTATCTAATAAATATTCTTTTAACACATTTTTTAATCTTAATCCACCATGGTCACATGCCATTGCAATTTTCATTTCAATACCTCCATTATTTCTTCTTTAGAAATATCTCCTAATCTTAATATCTCAACATTACCCTTACTTAAATCAACAATTGTACTAGCCTTTTTACTGATACTTTCTCCTTTTACAATTAAAGGAATTTTTCCTTTAAATACCTCCATAACTGCTTGATCATCAACCAGACTTTCTTTACCTGATAGATTAGCACTTGTTACTAACATTGGTCCTGTTTTATCTAGTAATGATAAAACAAACTTATCATCAGGTATTCTAATTCCGATTGTATCAAGTGAGGCTGTAAAATATTTATCAATATGTGGCTTTTTTTTCAAAATGATAGTAATCATACCGGGCATAAAAGCTTTGATTATCTTTTTAGCATTTTCATTAACATATGCATATTTTTCTATATCTTCAGGTTTGCTTATCATCATTGAGATTGCTTTACCCTTATCACGTTTTTTTATTTGATATAGTGCATCTAAAGCCTCTTTTGATCCAAACTTTACCCCTAAACCAAAAACAGTTTCAGTAGGAAAAGCTACCACCTTATTATTACCCACTAATTCAGCGGCTAAATCAAGAGCATCTTTTTCAACTAAAACTGTATTCATACAATCACCTCATTTGACCTATATTATACAATAAAAGATATAAAATTTGTAGCATTTTAGTGATATTTTAACACATGCTTTATATCTGTAGAAAAATAAACAATAACTGACTTTTGGTCTACAATCATCATTACAATATTTGCCATTGGCATTTTTTCATATCTACATTACCGTTACTTTTAAAAACCACACCTTCTTGACATAACAATTCCCTTTGCTCTATCCAGCCAGGTACTAAACGTCCTGCACTATTAACAACCCGATGGCAAGGATAGTTACCATATTGTTCACTATGACTTAAAATTTTTCCTACTAAACGAGCATTTTGGCTTCTACCTGCTAAAATTGCAATTTGTTTATAGCTAGCAACCTTACCTTTAGGTATTTCAGCAACTATTTCTAATATTTGATACGCTAAATCATCATTCATCAATTTTCACCCTTATTATTTAAAATTAATTTAATATTATAAAAAGAGATATCATTTCATTTTGATATCTCTTTATTTCTAAAATTAATTGCTTTCAGGATAAGTAATTACTACTCTTGTTAAAATACCTTTTTTATTTTCTGTAACCATTTCATATTCATATCCTTGATCATCTGAATAATGCCAATGTCCATCAGTATTTTGATAAGGACCACCGATTGTATCCATTAAATCATCATGACTTGTTGTTTTGCCATCCATTGCAATTTCTTGATCATCTTGAGTAATAAATACAATTGAATCTAAACAATGATGATTAGTTTCTTCAGTAATTGTGTCATAATCTAAAGTGATTTGAGTTACTTTACAATCTGCAATTGGTAAACTTTCATCAGTGTCATTTTCATAGCGGATACCAAACCATTGCCATTCATCACTAGCACCATCAATATAAACCTTTAAAAACGCTACCATTGATGATATCCCACCAGCATTTAATTCACCGGCTTCATCGATAGTTTTTCCAGTATCACCAAGTTCTACTTTTGTACCAATTTTTTCTAAATATCTAACATATTCACCAACTGTTTCTGGTAAACAAACATTTTCTCCTTCAATAGTAAAATACTTAATTAATCCTTTTGATTCAGTAAATGGTCTTTCTTCAGTAGTATTATTATCTGATCCACCAGATGATGAACCACCACTATTTGAATCATCACCACCACATGCTGTAAGAGTAATTACCATCATTAATGATAACCCTATTGTTAATAATTTTTTTAACATAGTATTTCTCCTTTTTTTTGTTATCCAAAAAACATTATAATTAATTTTTAGGATTTTATCTACATTTTCACTGAAATTTCTATATAAATATTAATATTTTAAATATATTTTACTATTTTATTATTTAATAATTTAATTAAATAAATTGTTATATATAAATCACAGTTTATTGATAAAATTTGTTATTTCATCAATAATTCCTTGCTTTTCACTTTTATAATCTTTGGGTTCAAAATTATGAGCATTTTCTACTAATTCATCAAGCTTAGATAAATCAGTACATGGAATAATATAATCTTTTTTTACAAATCTTTCCATAATCTGAACTTGATGATCATTATTTTGCTCTTTATACTTTCCCAAACGCGGTACTACTATTGTTCTCTTTTTTAACTTTAGTGCTGAAACAATAGCGGCAACACCAGCATGTGTAATTATCAAATCGGCAATCTCAATTTGATGTAACAATTCTTCTTCACTGTAATATTCTTGACAATGAATTTTATCATAAGTTCCTTTTGTATATCCTAACTGGACATAGACATCATTTTCATTTACAAATTTTGAATCTAAAATAGCATTTAACAAGCGATCAAATCGTTTATCTTGAGTTCCAAACATAACAAAGATTCTCATTATTTTAGCCCTCCTCGATATTTTGCTTTAGGATATAATTTGAGCATATCTTCCCATTGTACTAAAAACAAGTCAGCAATTGGATATACTAATTTACCTGATAATGTCTTAGTAGTAATATTTGCAAATGTTTCTATAAAAATAACCTTTTTACCAAATAACTTAGCTATATAACAGATTGGCACCGTTGTATGGGCTCCTGTTGCAATAACAACATCAGGTCGCACTTTTAAAAATGCTTTAAAACTTTTAAAAATATTGATTGGAAAATTACATAGAAACTTAAATAAATGTTCTTTAGTTCCAGCCGGCATATACCAGCTTCTTGATTTATTTACTTTTTTATACTCTTGCATCATTTCATGATCTTCGGTAATTAAAAATGAATTATAACGCTCCATTAATTCCTTTAACTCGCATAACTCACTATAATGTCCACCAGCCGATGATGTAAAAATTACTCGTGTTTTTAGATCATGTATATTAAAATTTTTAAAAGCATCTAACCATTGTTTTTTTACACTTTCATATGAATACATTTGAGCTTTAGCAATAGCATTTTTAGATAATTCATCTTGTGGAGTATTCAAGATTTCTACAATTTTATCAGCCATTTTATCTAAATCGCGATTTTTTATAATATAGCCATCTTTTCCATCATCAATAATATCTAATGATCCTTTAGCACTATCAAATGAGACACATGGTATTCCATAACTCATCGCTTCTAATAAAACTAAGCCAAAACTTTCATAGTGCGATGTTGTAACAAAAACTGATGTGTCTAATAAAATCTGTTCTTTTTCTTTACCCACTGTATTACCATGGAAATCTACTGATTTACTAACTTCTAATTGATCAGCTAATAAACTTAAATTTGCTCTTTCCTCACCATCACCTAATATTTTTAACTTAGCTTCTGGCTCTTGTTTTAAAACTTTTTTAAATACCTTTAACATATCATCATATGCTTTTTCTTTTGATAATCTTCCCATTACAGTAATTTGTTTTGTATTAAGATTTGCTTTTTGTTCAGGCATACTATCAATACATAATGGTAAATATAAACATTGTGGTCCTGTTAAATATTCTTTATAAAATTCACATATTGATTTTGAAGCTGGTATAAATAAGTCGAATTTTTTTACTGCCCGATATACTTTTTTTGGATAATTCTTTGCACATTCTGGATGACAATGTTCCCAAGCAATTAATAGTTTATTTTTTTGATACTTAGCAAATAATTTATCAAAAGCTAGTGTTGAAGAGACAATAATATCACCATCGTTATCTTTAGCACATAGTTTTATTAATTGATGCTTTTTTATTAATACCCTAACTGCTTTTATTCCTTCAATAAAAATACTAAATATTTTTTTATTTTTTAATGCAAATTTAAACTCTTCTTTATTAGGTTTAAGATTTGTCGATAAGTAAGTAACTTTTACTCTAGGATCAATATAAAATGATGGCTCACACAACTTATATACATTTACAATTTCAACATCAAAATCATCAATTAACATATTAGCTAAAGAGCAAATAGCTTTTTCAATCCCACCAACACGAAGATGTAATGATAATATCGTTACTTTTTTCTTTTTACGATTATTATTAGTGTTTACAATTTTTTTATTAGTTCTTAAATATGCAAACTTACATGCCCATAATGCTGTACGTTTTAAGCGTTTAATATGTTTTTCTTTATGATCAAAACATGTTAAATGATAATGTAACTGCGACTCTTTTAAAATTCTTAATTTACGATAATGATTAATATTTTTATTAATTGTTACTGAATGATTATGAATAACATTAACATTGTTTAAAACACATACATGCAAACCTGCTTGTCTAGCTTTAGTGCATAAAATATCTTCTTCATAGAAAAGAAATGTTCCTTCATCTAAAAAGCCAATTTTATCAATAACTTCTTTTTTCATACCAAAGAAGCACCCAGAAATACAATCAACCGGACTAACTGGTCCATGGTAATGAAATTTTGAATATTTATTACTTTTTTTAAACAATCGATTAATTATTGGATAGTTATCATGGATATCATATTTAATCGTTCTTTCTTTCCAACCACGATTAATTGTTCCATGTTCTTCAATTGTAGGTCCAAAAATTTGATAATTATTTTCAGAATTCATATGTGCGATAAAATCCAACAAATTATGTTGATCAACTATAATATCGGGATTAGCAATAATATAATTATCAAATTCTTGTTCATATAAATACTTTAATCCTGCATTATTTCCTGCAGCATACCCTCGATTTTCTGTTAGAGGTATTAATTTAACATCTGTTAAAGTTTGCAATAATTCTAATGAATTATCATTTGATCCATTATCAACAACGCATATCTTATCAATTATTTTGAAATTTTTTATCTGATTAACAAAATCTACCGTCTCTTTAGCGTCATTATAATTCAAGACAACTATTCCTGTTTTCATTTTTACCTCCTAACCTAGTCCTTCTCTTCAAGTATTTTTTGATTATAATAATTAGATGTTTTTTGTAATTCGTTATCTAATGTTTTAAATCCTAACTCTTCCATAAGAGTTTGTTTATCTGAAAACAAATTTGTTCCTAATCCTAAACGATCTCCTTCAATTTTAGCACCCATTGCTGCTAAAATAGTTGGATACATATCCATTGTACTAAATGATCTATTTTTATTATTTTTTGCTTCTACTGCGCTATTGATAATACAGTTATATGGTGTTCTTACATAGTTACTATCAATATTATCAAAAAACTTTTCTGACATACTTTTATGATCTCCAGTAATTACAATTGTCGTATTATCATACCATGGTTGTTGTTTACACCAGTTAATGAAATTATTAACTTGCTGTGATTGACATTCAATTACATTAGCGTATTGATTTTTATGATTCTTTTGACATTGACTACATAAATAACCATCAGGAGTATGAGTGTCAATTGTAGTAATAGAAATATTAAATGGCTGACTTCCATTAGCTAAATTGGTTATATCTTTTTTAGCAAACTCAAATAATTTTGCATCTTCAATTCCCCAAAATACAAAATAGTCTTTTGGAATCTCTCCGCTTTCAACAAAACTTTTATAATCACGAATTATATAATTACCATGCTGTTTATAAAAATTAGAGGTACCTCCAAAATCAGCATCAGAACCACAAATAAACTCATTAACATATCCATTATCTTCTAATACTTCTCCTAATGAATATCCTCCTGGTAAAAAAGCAGTAGAAGTATCATATTTACTGCTTGTAATAGGCAATGATAAAGGAATTCCCATATCTTGAGAAACCTGTGAAGCAATCGTCCATTGTGTTCCATCGATAGTTAGGCTTCCACCAATACTATCATTATTTGAAAAATTAATATTTTCCTTAGCTAAATTGCTTAATTCCGAGATATAGTTGATATCTTGACCGCCACCATTAGCACTATCGGCATATGTATTTTCAACTGATTCTAAATATAAATGAATTAAGTTTCTTTTTTTACCATCAAAACTGATATTAGCACTGCTTGGATCAACATAATAATTTTCATATAAATCTGTTTTTTTAAATGAGTTACTTATATATCCATAGATATTATAGTTATAAACTGTAAAAATCAAAGAACAAACAAGACAACAGATACCCCACTTAACAAAATTTCTTTTTATAAAATTACTGATATTTTTATTATTTCGCTTTAATATTTTTTGAATACCAAAAAGTACTAAATTAAAAATAACTACTATTAATAAACTAATCGGTACTGAAAATAAAAACCAATCAAGATATACTCCACTATCAGTACCATCTATTGGCACTTTTAAATGGAAAATAATCTGATTTAATGTTTTCACAGAAAATGTTCGATTTCCCCAAATAACAGAAGTTATTATTAACACACTAATAAAAACCAATATTGTTCCTATAATGTATTTTTTTTCTAATTTTTTTAATTTCTCTATCATCATTATTCCTCTTAATCCAAATTCCTTACTATTCTACCATATAATTAACAAATATTAAACAAAAGAAAAGAATGAAATAATCAAGACTATTTCATTCTTATAAAACTAATGGTATTAAATTATAAATAGAAATCATTGCCATAATTGGAATAATTATTGTGACAATTTTTACTATTTTATCATGTAAATAAATTTTAGTATTTTGTAACCAAATCAATAATAAATAAATTATTGGGATATAATATCTACCTTGAACTCCTTCTATCCACTGATATCCAGCTGGTGTCCAAGCTAATGCCATCGCCAACATAACAACTAATATAACTGCTGCTGCAATTAAAAAATATAGTAATTTATGTTCATAAGTAAAAACTTCGTTGTTTGATTTTTCACTAAAAGAACTAATAATTAATAATCCAATCCAAACATTAATTGTCCACGTTGGCATTAATATATTTAGCCATCCTAGCTCACTCCCGATAGCAGTATTTATATACCAAACTCCTTTTTCAATAAACGTATTAATAAATAACATTATCGTTCCCGGTATATCCGTCAACAATGACGATAATGTATATGAAGGAGTTCCTGACCAAGGAACTAAATTTTCACCAGAAACCGTTCCTAATGAAGAAGTAGTACCAGTACTAATAAATGATCTAAAATTCAATAATACAATACACGTAATCACAATTGCAAAAATTATAATTTTTGTTTTTTTGGCAATTTCATATCCATTAGGATTGAAATACTTAGCCAATATTGGAATGACCAATATAAAAGCATATGCCGAGCCCTTAACTGTCAATAAAATTAAGCCTCCTAATGAATATAGTACAATATCTTTTTTCTCAACTTTATCTGATTGATAAACAAAAAACATACCATACGCAATACAAAAAAACGATGTAGCATTTAATACAGCATCATATGATAATGAAAACATCTGATGACAAGTCATTGGTAACATTGTGACTGCAAACAATAATAACTTTCCAAATGGAATCTTCTTTAAAGCAAAATATGTAACAATTGTATAATAAATAAAATTAAATAAACGTCCCACATATGCGGTAGTGACTCCACCAAAATTCAATAATCTGGCAACAGTAACACCTAATGTAGTTGGAAAATATGCAAAAATTTGTCCTAAAGTAATAGAGTCAACTTCTATATTCATATATTTATTATTTTCGCTTATACTAAAAAGATTATTATAAACATAATCATAGTAATCATTATTAGGAAGAGTTATTTGTCTTGAATATAATTCATATTCCTCTACTCTCATTGTAACTTGATTATTGGTTTCCTTTTGCATAATTTGACTTGATAATGAAAAAGCACTATGCATATGTACCCATTCGTCTGGAACAATACCTGGTGGAATTAAAAGTGTATAAATTAAACCAATTGGGACAATTATCATTAAAAATAAACGTTCTATCTCGTATCTATTTTTTAAAATTGATACAATCACTATAATTGCAATTACTATAAACAAGACATAAATTATGCTATGAATATTTTTTACTGAATTTACTTTTCCTATTAAAGCATTATGTTGATTAAAATAAAATAGTAAAATAACTAAAATAATTGCTAGTATAGAAATATATTTTAATATTTTCCGATCTCCGGCATTTATATCCTCTACAATTTCTTTTTTTACATGTCGCATTTATCCTCTCCCCCATATAAATAAAATTTTATTAATAAAAATTATAATAAAACTGCCTAGACGCCTAAAAAACATACCTTATTTTAATTAAATGAAAATGGACAGTTTTTATATCTCATTCCATATTTTATCATAGATAACAAAGAAAGATATATACTCTGCCCATATTTATTATTCTATTAATTATTAAAGTACTCATTTTCTAATAGAATACTGCTTTAAAATTAATCTTCTGTAAAACAAAACAGAACGAACAAACAATATTACAATAACTCACCTATTTTTTTTCGCCGAAATAATATATTACTAACCCCATTAAAATAGACAGTGGCACCGCTAAAATTACATTAACAATTGGATTCATACTACCACCAAAACAATGCACAATTGCTTGTTGAATTGGGAACGCACATAAGTATATTCCATAACTAATATTCCCTAGTTTATTTGCATAATTACTTATCTGCCTAATTCCAAATGAAAGATATACTATAATATACGGAAAAAACATAAATAAACCAATCCAAGCATTTCTTAATACTATTGTTATACAAAATCCAAATATGCAAAAAATAAAATATTTTAAATTAAAATATATTTTATCTCTATATATATAATAATACATGCCCATATAAAACATAAATATAGGTTGAAGATATCCTTTTAGAGCAATTATTATTGAAAAATCAATAATATTAATAAAAATATATAGTAGAATAACTGGTATAAAGGTATATTTAAAATACTCCCTTTTAGTTAATGATATTTTAAATGCTATAAATAATCCAATATAACAAATAAACTCAATCGGTAACGTCCACAAAGATCCATTAACAGTACTTCCATATATATTATTCAAAAAAACTCCTGGCAAGCTATGTATTGGAACTAAAATACAATTCAGTAAATATTTATATGTTCCACTCATTTTAAGATATATTAGAAATTCATAATTTGAAAAAAATATTCCCATAATAATAATTGTGGCTATTACTGTTAATATCAAAGGAGGAAATATTTTTATACATCGAGCTTTAAAATATGTTTTTGCCTCACCCTTTTTTTCTATACTTTTACTAACTAACAAACCACTACTTATTAAAAAAACAGCAACCGCTAAATTACCAAAACTTAATGTTCCTCCTGATATTCTTGAGAGAACATCAACCTCATTAGCTGACAAAGGATATGCATGACAAAAAATAACAAAAATTGCAGAAATAAATCTAATTAAGCTCAAATTACTGCTTATGATATTAATAGATTCTGATAAATTTTTACACTTTATTTTGCTCATAATATTTCTCTATTATTCTATTTATTTTAGTTGAATCACCCCATATAGCTGGTGAGTCATACGCTCTTTCAGGAAAAGCACCATAAAGTGGTTTTATGTGATATTTGTTTTTTTCTATATATTCATTTACTTTTTCAGCTAGAGACACTGTTTTTCCTGAACAACAATTTATTATTCCTGATTCGTCATCTTGAATAGATGCTATTGCAATTTGAAATGCCAATTCATCTACATCTATAAAATCATACTTATTTTTCCCTGTTCCAAAAGGGAAAGTTTCTTTACCTTCTTTCTCCATTTGAGAAATTTTAGAAAAGATAGAATTGTTATTTGAATCATCTCCAATAATATAAAATGCTCTTAACCATGTAAAACAAGTATTCGTATCTCTTACTAAAAGTTGCGTAGCTTCTCTTAAACTATTTTTGGCAATTCCATACATTGATAATGGATTAGTTGGAGTATTTTCATCAATAACCCCTTCATGATACCCAACTTCATGCATTGATCCCATTATCGATAGGTGTTTTATTCCAGAATTTATTAAGCACTTAACAAATCTATAATGTGAAGATAACATTTCCATATGCGCATCCGAATTGTGAGAGAAACCATCCTTCCAAGCAAGATGTATACAAACTTCAGGTCTTTCTAATTTATCATAAATATCATCACAAAAAATATCTAGGGTTTTAAATTTTGCATCAGTATTGATCCCCTTATTAATTAAATCAACAGCAATAACTTCATGCCCTAATTTAACCAGTATATCCACAACATGGCGTCCTATATATCCTGACGCTCCCGTAACTGCTATTTTCATCTAATTCCTCCTTTTATAATTCATTACTCTTTTCACTTGTTGCATATATGTTGTTAATTATTTTAGCAATAAATTTTGGCCAATACATACACAATATCTCATAGTCCTCTTTTTTCCTAATATTTTCCTCTAAATTTTTTGAAGTTGCAGATTCCGCATAAATTCTGTGACCTAATAATGGTCTATTTATATATATAAATCTCCCATTTTTTTCCGCTAAATCGCACCATGTTTTATAATCACAACTGTTTATATATACTGTATCGAAAATTGATTTACCTGCCATTTTTTTATTATACGTTACAGCGGGACAACATATTGAGCATCCAATAGACAAATTTCTTCTTCTAATAAATTTAGATTTTTGAAGTACTTTATATTTAAATGGAGCATTCATTAATCTCTTTATTTTCAATAATTTATTATTATAAACATCTTTGCCGTCTCTAATCTCATAATAATCGGTAAATGCCATTATAAAATCCTCATTATTATTTATTGAATTTAACACTTCTTCTAAATATTCTGGTTTATATATATCATCCTGATGAGCTAATGTAACTAATTGTGTAGGCGCATTATCATAAGCAAAATTCCAATCGGTACCAGCATTTTTAGGATTTTGATTGATAAAATATTTAATATTATATTTCTCACATAATTTTAATATATGTTCATTTGGAGTCGAAGTAGATAAAAATAATTGACTTTTCTTTGTTTGATTTATCAATGACAAAATCGTTTTTTCTAAATGTGGATTTTCCTTGTATGCACAAATAACAAAACTATGATCCTTCTCTGTTAACATGCTATCTTTTTTCTCCTATCTCTTTTAAATATCTTTCTAAAGCATCTTGCCATGTCGGCAAACGATTAAAACCATTTTTGTCTAACATATCTTTAGACATTCTACTATTATTTGGTCGTTTAGCCTTAGCTGGAAATGCATTTGAATCAACAGGAGTTACTTCAACATCCATACCAGCTTGTTTAAAAATTTCACAAGCAAATTCATACCATGAACATAGCCCTTCATTTGTTGCATGATAAATTCCATATTTATCAGTTTGAATCATATCAACAACTAATTTAGATAAATCATATGTATATGTTGGTGATCCAATTTGATCGTTTACAACACTAACAGCTCCACGCTCTTTACCTAAACGAAGCATTGTTTTAATAAAGTTGTTTCCATTAACACCAAATACCCAAGCAATTCTTACAATAAAAAATTTATCTAGTGCTTCAACTGCTAATTCACCTTCGTATTTAGTTTGTCCATAAACATTTAAAGGATGTCTTTCATCATATTCGTGCCATGGTTCTTCACCTTGACCATCAAATACATAATCTGTAGAGAAATACATCATTGGAATATCTAATTCTTTACATACATTAGCAATGTTTTTTGTTCCTTCTACATTTACTTTAGTACATGCTTCTACTTCATCTTCAGCTTTATCAACAGCTGTCCAAGCTGCACAATGTACTATAGCATCGTAATTTCCAGCTTTTATCACTTCTTCTACTTTTTTTGCGTCAGTAATATCCATTTCTTCAACATCAACACCAACTGCTTCAATATTTCTTTTTTTACATTCATTTACAATATCATAACCTAATTGACCTTTAACACCTGTAACTAATAATTTCATTTATCTTTCTCCTTCTATAATTTAACACATTTACCAAAATAACGGTTTTATACTCTTTTGAAAATAACATAGCCCTAATTTGTGCTTAAATATAGTGATATAATAATATAATTTATTATTATTAAAGAAATATTTTAAATCGTTTCTTTTTATTGAATAGCGTAATTTTGCCTTTTCTTCTGAATCAGATATTACAGAAAAATCCTGAATAAGAACATTATCTTCCATTACAAATATTTTTTTATTTATTTTTTTCATGCTCCTAATAAAATCATGATCAATATAATCTAAAAATAAGTTTTCATTATATTTATAGTTTTTAAAAATTTCACCTTTGATTATCATTCCACTATTTATTGCAGAAATATTAGAAACAGTTACTTTACTTAGATCATCAATTCGACAGTATTTATATTTTTTTAAGATATTAGGTGATAAAATTCCATTTTGATCTTTTACAACTGGCAATAGTATATCGACATCTTGATTATTATTTATATGAAATAATACTTTTTGAATATATTCAGATGGTATAATGGTGTCATCATCTAATAAACATACCAAACTATGCTCTTTGTTCATAAACTCTAATCCTTTATTATATGCCTTTGATAAACCTTTATTACCACCCATATTCACATATTTATAATTTATAATTTTCTCTAGTTCACTGTTGCCATAATTTCTTGTACTATTATCAACAACAATTACATTAACATCTTTCATCTTTGCTAAACATTGAATTGCCTTTGAATCTTTATAATTTTTATTATACAAAACTAAAATAAAATAAATATCGCTAATATGATACATAATATTCCCTATCCTTATATTTTACAATAAATAGCCATAAATAACTTTATAACTTTAAAATCTATCATTTTAATAAAAAACCACACAATAAACTGATACATCAGTGTCTCACCAGGCATTTTTCCCAATCCTAAATACCTATTTTCATTAAAATGTGGATATTTTTCTCTTAACCACTTAATATTATTTTCCAATGTCTCAACTACTAACTTATACGGTGTATGTCTCGTTGCATATAGCATATACCAAACATGTAATTTTATAAAATAAAACTCTATTATGTCTTTGCTTTCCAAATCATAATTTTTTAATTTATCATATATATTATTAATTAAATATTCAAATTGTAATCCATTTTTTAAACTTTTATGTGCAGTATTTGAAACACTATTTTCATTATAATACCAATTATACCCTACATAATCTATAATTTTAATTTTTTTTGTTAATGTTACGGCTTGAACGGTAAAATTAATATCTTCTCCTATATTAGAAACTAAAAATTCTATGTTATTTTTCTTTATATATGATGTTCTATAAATTTTTGCCCATGCGGCAACAATCTTATATTTAGAAAATTCACAATCTTGTAATTGGGTGTTAACAATTATTTTTCCTTTACTATTTGGTCTTTTATAGCCACCAACTACTACGTCTAGATTATTATTATCAATTTCATGTGCAAAACGTTTTATATATCCAGGATCAAAAAAATCATCATTATCAATAAAAGTTAAATATTCTCCTGTTGCTATAGAAATACCCTTATTTCTAGTTTTAGAAACTCCCATATTTTTTTGCTTAATAATTTTAATGCGATCACCATGGATTTCTTTATATTTTTCTAGTATATTCCAAGAATTATCACTAGAGCCATCATCAATTGCAATTAGCTCAATATTTTTATAATCCTGATTCAACACACTATTGAGACATCTTTCAAGATAATCTTGAGCATTATAGACAGGCAAAATTATAGATACTTTTTTTTCTTCCATTACACTATTCTCCTATTACATTTGGTAATCAATCATTTCTAATACTAATTTTTTTTAATTCTTTAAAATAATACACCGTATACAATAGTACATGCAACAGCATTGTAAGTAAATAACTCCATGTTGCACCATGTATACCTAAATTATTTATCAACAAATAACAAACAATTAATCCAAAGATAGAATCGATTGAATATATTAATAATTGAACATTGTTTTTTCTCATGACAATAAGTGATGAAGAATAGATATTTGCAATAGCATACATAATAGCTCCTAATATAATTAACAATAAATCAAATCTATATGAATTTAGATTAATCGCATATACAAAACTTAAAATAGGTATTCCTAATACTGCTGCAATAACTTCAACTATTGTTCCTATCACTAGTAAAATTGCAACTAATTTCATGATAATATCGTTAAACTTTTTATAATCTTCGCTATTATAACAATCGACTATTTTAGTTAACATTGGAGCTATTATATACTGTCCGCATAAACTCATGACAGTTCCAGGCATAACTATTATACTAAATATAGTTTGATATACATTAGATAGCATAAAATCAATAATATATTTTGGAATATTTACTATAAATATGGCTAAAAAAGAAAATGCAAATACTGAAAAACCATATTTGAATATTTTACATGCTTTTTTTATATTTGCATTATTTTCTGAAATATAGTTCTTAGATTTTTTTAAATCGTACAATAAAATAAACAACAAATTAACAATAACAAGTACCAAACTAGATAAAATAATATTATATGTTAGCATATCTACTACAAAAAATGCTATTATGCCTAATAATGATTTAAAAAAAAGTGATTTTCCTACTATATATAATTTTAAATTTTTTTGTAAATATCCATACAAGGTATCACTAAATGCTTCTAAACATTTATATAAACATAAAAATATTATTACTATATTTTTTTCTAAAGAATAATTTCTAATTAAAACAAAAATAGTTGCTAGTATCATCATTATACAACATGAAAATAATTTATGTACTAAATATTCCTTATCATTAAATTCATTTCTTATATCCGATATCTGATAAGTTCTGCCTGAATAAATACCAACTGCATATAACAAACAAGCTACAGAAAAAGCAAAACTAAAAATTCCTGCTATGTCAGTTCCATTCACTCTATTTATAATAATTAAAAAAAACAATGAATTAAAAGAATTTAATGTTATACCCAATGTATTCCAAATCGTATTTTTCTTTAAACTATTTTCCATTTTAACACATCCTAATTAATCTATTTTAAATTCGTATCATCTATCTTTTTTTTCAACAAAGAAACTTCTTGTATTAATAAATTAATTTTTGTTGTTTGTCCAGCAATTATAACTGTTAAAGCGATTATTATTAAAAATAGTATAACGAATAAAAAACCAACGACTAAATTAGATATAGTTTGGAATCCTAATATACTAGCAATAAACTCAAATAAACCGGGAAATATCGCTAATAAAACAATTGCAACCGATGGAACATACCAAACTAAAGCAAATTTCATTGGAATTCTTCCTTTTTTTAAAATTAATGTAATTACTATTATCAGAAATACTCCAACTCCTAGTAATCCACGGACTAAATTATCTGACACGTTTAAACCTCCTTATTCCTACTACTAATACAGACAATATAACATTTATCATATAGTAAGCATTTTTCCAAGAATGTATAGATGACTTTCCACCTTCTCTTTCATTCATGGATACTCCAATTTCTTTAACACGATAATTTTTTTTCAACAATTCAGTATTTGTAATAGGTTCTGGATAATCAATAGGGTAAGATTTAGCAAAATCAGCTATAACTAACTTATTTGCCGCTCTAAAACCAGATGTGACATCTTTTATTTTTTTTCTAGTAACTACTTTAATAGTAAATGAAATGAGCTTTATACCTATTCTTCTTGCAAAAGATGACTTAAATTCGCTTACATTATCTTCTACAAATCTTGATCCAATAACAAAATCAGCCTGATCTTCTATTATTGGTTTAATAATTTTAGAAACATAATTAATATCATGCTGCCCATCGCCATCATACTGCAATGCAATATCATAATTATTTTCTAAGGCATATTTATAACCTGTTTGTACTGCACCACCAATTCCTAAATTATGAACTAATGAAATAACAGGTATATTATTATCCATACATATTTTTAATGTTCCATCAGTCGAACAGTCGTTGATAACAATTACATCGTATTTAGTATTGTTTTCCTGATTATATCTTTCTATTTTATTATATGTATTTAATATACATTCTTCTTCATTATAAGCAGGAATTATCATAATAATTTTTTTTTGCATTTTTATTCCTCACTTTTTTTAATTCTTATACAAATATCACTATATCATATTTTTTAATATTAATATAGTAAATTTATTTATTATTCATACTAACAAAACAATAAACTAAAAGATGATTTATTAATTGAATAGTTCAAAATAAATCATCTTTTGCACATATTTATAATATCATATTTATTTTATAAACTTATACTATTAAAATTTGCCCAATTATATTTATAATCGTAACTCCCTGTAAAATTATGACCCACATAACAAAATATCTATCATAATTTTTTTTGAATATAATTTTTTTATTTCTAACAAAAATTACTAACAAAAATAAAACAGGTAAAAAATATCTTCCTTGAACACCTTCAATAGTTGGCCATCCAACAGGAGTAAACGCAAAAGCCATAGCTAAAATTGATGCACCACATACTGCAAGAAAAGCAAATATATATAATATTTTATGTATCAACATAATATCTTTCTTATCAGAATCTGTTTTAAAAGCAGCTACAAATACTGATATTAACCAACCAATGAAAATATTTCTAGATAATATTAGATTCAGTGATCCCAAATACTGCCCTAATGTTGTAAAAACATAATGATCAAATTTTTTTACAATAGTTCTAATAAATAACATTACTGTTTCCATTTTATTATCCATAAAATAGGCCATACTATAACCTTCTTTATTTGCCCATGAAACAATATTACCATTTGAAACAGATTTTTCAATACGGTTATTGTTCGTTATCATTGGCAATCCAATCATTGTTATTATCCATGGAAAAGTAAGTATTAATTTTAAAATTATTCGCTCTTTTTTCTCTGCTACTCTATTCTTTCCAATAAGTAAAGGTATTAAATTTAATACAAAATATATGCCAGTTTTTTGTGTAATTAAGACACAAGAACTTATTATATATATGATTATGTCCTTTTTATTTATTGATTCATTTCCATACACAAAATGAAAGCCATAACTAATTACAAGCCAAGAAGTTGCAAGAATTATTGTATCATATGACAAAGAAATTGTTTGCTGGATTACCATTGGTAATAAAGATAATGTGAACAAAACAATCTTAAATATAGGTATCTTCTTAATTGAAAAATATCCCGCTAATAAATAAAATACAAAATTGCTAAACCTTGCCAAATAAATTGTTAAGATTCCTCCTATAGATAACAGCCTACAAATAGTAACCATAATTATACCAGGTAAATATGATATTACACTGAAATCGCTAGACAATTCAACGTCTGTTTCTATATATTTATTAGAATTATTATTTTCAATTAATAAATTTCTGTAAGTATTTAATGTCTTTATAGAAGGCTGAGTGTCGCCAATAAATTGCTCACACTCCCTTATTACAATATTACTACTTGTCCCTTCAGATAACAAAATAGAAGAATATCCTAACGTATTTCTTATATGTGTTGTTTCATCTGGAATTGTTCCTGGAGTAAACAACATTGTATACGTTATCCCACATATAATACCAACTACCAAAAATATTTTTTCTAATGTAATCTTTCTTGCTAATGTAAGATATATGCCTAATATTATCATCATATCCACAATTATTATTATCCCATAAACGAAATATGATACAAAGTTAGGCATTGTACTATATATCCTATAAGCCAAGTGTTCTTCTTCTATATTATCAGTATCAGTAATTCTTGTCTTTATATTGTTGTTATCACTAATATTTTCCAATTTTATTACAATATTCTCAATCGATTCATTTTCATTTATATCAATTTTGAAATCGTACGATTGAGTGTTTGGCAAAAGTTCCTTTTCTTTTTCTATTAGTAATTGTCCATTATTTTTATTATAAACTGTTGCTCTTACTGTTCCATTTAATTTTTCATCTAAATTTTGTACAACTACAACTATTGATGATAATTTAGAATTTTCACTAGTAAAAGCATATTGATTGTTTATTACTTTTCCTTTTTCAAGTGTGCTCCATTGATCCTTTAAAATGTTATTTTGATCAAACAAAGCATCTCCACCTAGTTTTGGATTTATATATACATATGTAATAAGTACGCTTATTAATACTATTATTAACGAGATAATTATAAAAGTTTTTTTGTTCCCCTTATATATACTTGGCTTCATCTCTACCTCCACTATAGATTATTTTACTGTTCTAAAACAGATATTACACTAATATAACTACACAACCAATAATAATTATTTCATATTTTTTAAGTATTCTAATTTGTTAATACTCCCAACAAGCTTTTTCTTATAATCTCGATAGCCTTTATACATATACCAAAGTTTTTTTATCTTATCTTTTTCAAATAATAAAATCCGTTTGACCTCTGCTTTAGTGCATCTAATTTCAGCCCTACAATAATCTGGAAAATCCTTGTTATATTCATCATATATATAGTGTCTATTTCTTACAATATAGTAGCGCCTAATATAATTATGATTATCACAAAAATATGTTTTCCCAAATAATTTTTTCTTTACTGTGTCGCCTAATTCATGATGCAAAATAGCCTTATTTAATTGATGAATTTCATACCCGTTACGAATTAAATTCAGACAGTAATCAAAATCAACACAGTCAATAAAATACCATTCTTTAAAACCGTTAATTTTTGTGTAAGCATCCAGATTAATTAGATTTCCAGAAGTCATAACAATTATTGGTTTATCAACTGATTCAGGATCTGGATAATTACCATCACTTAAAACAGTTTCATGAAATGGTGATACAATTGCTATTTTAGGATTTTTTTCAAAATATTTTTCTATATAATTCTCTAAATACAATAATGTTTCAGCCTTAAAACTACTATCTTGATCCATTGTTAATAACCAAGTATAATTGCTATCAATTGCTTTTTTTGCAGCAATATTTAACGCTGCCGCAATTCCCAAATTATCTCCATTCCAAATATATTCTATTTTTGAATCTACATTTTTAAATAAAGCACTATTATCTTTTAATGAGTTATCTACAAGATATAGTCTATCAACATATTTAATATAAGTACTAACGTTTTTTAAGACTTCACTTTTATTTGGATTATATAGAACTACCGCACCAGCATACCCCATTTAAAACAACCTCCAATTTATTTTATAATTTTTCTAACAACTTTTTTAATTGGATCAGGTAACTGAATTCTTGAAACAAGTTTCCATCTCCGTGAATTTAATATTTCATCAAGATTTGCAAAATATGCATTATCTTCATCGGTTTGTTCCGATATTAAATAACCAATTTTATTATTGATGTGCATATTATTAATTGTATATATTTGCTTATATTCTAAAATCATATCATCGATTGTTTTTATTTTATAAGCATTTAAATTTTCAATTACTTTCTTATATCCAATTTTATCGTTTTTTAAATCTATTATATACTTTTCTAAATCTTTATTTGTATAATCAAGTGGAACAGTCCATCCAAATCCATTTTTTTCAATTCTTTCAGCAACTGCACCAATATTATAACTTAAAACAGGTACTCCACAGGAAATTGTTTCAGTTAAAGTATAAGAATATGTTTCAGGCCATATAGATAAATTACAAACAAGATGAATATTATTTTCTTTCAATAATTTTGGTAAATCTTCTCTTTTATATCGTCCATGATATTTGTAATTTTTCGTATCTTTTTTTAATGAAGGGTATTCAGAATCTCCAAATAAATGAAAAGTAATATTATCATCTTTAATATTTTTAATTAAGTTTTGAACAACTTCAGCGCCTTTATGTTTTGCCATTACTCCAACAAAAGCTATATTCATATTATCATCATAATTTAAATTGCTATTAACTTTACTTATATTTATACCATGTTCTATAGCTAAACAGTCAACATCTGAATATACATTTTCAATAATTTCTTTTGTAGATTTAGAAGGTGTTAGCACAACATCCATATCTTGTAAAAATTTTTTCCATCTCATTTGCCAAGTATTAATAATATTATTATTTATTCCTAATTTATTATTTAAACATTCTCTACAATTTTTATTATCTATATACAAACAACATTTTTCCATGTTATAGAGCATATTTATACTTGGACACAAACAATAAAAATCATGAATTGTATAAATAAGCTTTAATTTTTTTTCTTTAGCTATATCTACGATATCAAAATAATGCCCAATCATATGATGAATATGAATAATATCAATATTTAAACCATCTATAATCTTTTCTACTAACTTACCATAATCTTTATCATACAAATTAGTTAGTCCTGCGTTATTATGAATTCTATTAAATTTTAATATTTCCTCATCATCTTTAAAATAAGAATGCACTTTATATATGTTACCTTCTGGTGCTAATACATGAATGTTATATTCTGTTCTTAGTGCTTGAATCAAATCAAGACAATGTAATGTTGTTCCGCCAACATTATCATCAATATTAGACCAATCATGTACTATAAAAAGAATATTTTTTCTTTCATATAAATTTATAGAATAGGTCACATTTTGACAAATATCTTTTATTGGAAATCTTTTAAGCCATAAATCTGTTTTACTTACATATGATGGATATCTTTTTTGTAAAATTTTCAAATTATTTTCTATTAAATCTTTTTTTGATTCAGTAAACGATTGGCTTTCTTTATGATATACAATGACATCATCACACAATAAATGCTTATATCCAAAATCCATACATCTATAAGAAAAATCGTTTTCTTCACCGTATCCTTTACCAAAAGTTTTTGCATCAAAATAGCCTACATTTTCGATTGCTTCGCGTCTTATATACATACAAAAACCATGAGCTGTTGGCAATTGGGGATATCTTCTAATTGAATTTTCTGCAACTATTTTTGCATATTCATCAAAAGACATATTTTTAGGAAGCTCGTTTGCTTGTAATCCCATAGGAACTGATGCAAGTGTTGCATTATTTGAAAGTGCCGTTACTGTTGCAACGTTTTTTTCGCTATATGCACATTTTTTCATTCTTTCCAACCAATTTTCAGAAACTTCAGTATCACTATTTAGAAGTAACACATCGTTATTCGAATATTTCATCCCTTTATTAACAGTTCCAACAAAACCTAAGTTTTCTTCATTATAAAGTATAATTATATTTTCATTACTAATTTCTTTTTCTAATTGATTTAAATATTCCTTTACTTTAGTATCTGGACTTTTATCATCTATTAATACTAATCTATTTTCTTTTAAATCAGTATTCTTTCTAACACTATCAACGCATTTTTTTACATAATCTAGTGCATTGTAAATAGGTATAATTATATCACAGCGCATAAACTGTTCTCCTCTCAAATTTAGATTTGCTCAGCGAATTTTTTTTCTAATTTTTTAAATATTTTATATCCTATAAAACATATCAAAACTGAAATTATTGTCAGAATAGTCATTGTTTTCAAACCAGGTAAAGTATGATACATAAACGCATCCCTATAAGCTACTAAAATATGTGTCATAGGATTTAAATTTAAAACCTGTTGAAACAAAGAAGGCAATACTGATGGTAAATATAATATTGGTGTTGCATAAAAAGCCATATTCAAAACAAACTGTACTATGTATTCAGTATCTTGAATATATACATTAATTGCACTCAAAGCAAAGACTAAACCTAAAGTAAACAAGAATTGAAGTACCGCAACAAATGGCACAATAATTATATGCCATGAAATTCCTACACCAGAAAAAATACAAAATAGTATTATAATTATACATGAAATAAAGAAATTTACTAACCCACTTAAAACTACTGAAATTGGCAAAATTTCCCTTGGAAAATATACTTTTTTTATTATTCCAGCATTTGCTTTTACAGTTGTCATTCCTTGGACCATAGATGTTAAAAAGAAATTCCATGGAATAATTCCTGTAACTACATATATTAAATAATTTTCCATTGTGCTTTTCATAATAATAGAAAAGACAATTGTGTAAACTATAGTCTGTAATAAAGGATTTATAAACGACCATAAAATTCCTAAAAATGACCCCTTATATTTACCCCTTATTTCTTTTTTAACATTAGATTTTAATAACTCTCGATAATTGTATAGATTATGGAATAATTTCATCTTAATTTCTCCATTTATTTTTGGGAGAAATTCACCTCCTTCTTAGCAAGTTCTATACCGTCCTCATCTTTTAAAAGTACAGTAATCCGGTGTTCTCCACAACTTATACCATCGATAGTTGCATACCACCCAATATCTTCTTTTTTCAAATCAGGATAATCATTTTTATAGGCTTCAAATACGTCACTTCGTTCCTCATACTCAATATTTTCTATTAATTTATTATCTAAATACAATTCAAATGTAAATTGATTTAAATCGGTAACTTTCCAACCTTCAACTTTTAATGTTTCTGTCGATATACTATCAAATCCTTTTGGTTTATCTATAAAAATTATAGATTTACTTTGAATATCTAAATCTTCGTGCTTAATCTCACCTTTTTTATATGCTTCTCTTTGTTGCTTCAGATATTCATTTATTACATATGCTGGATCTCCATCTAAACGAAATTCCCCTTTATAAAGCCAAATAGCTCGAGTACACAAATCTTTTATAGTATCTAAACTATGCGATACTATTACAATTGTCCTATCGGTATTTCGTAATTCTTTTAATTTTGCAAAACATTTTTCCTGGAAATGCTGATCTCCAACAGCTAAAATTTCATCTATCAATAATATATCAGCATCTACATTTATTGCAATTGAAAAAGCTAATCTCATATACATACCAGAAGAATATGTTCTAACTGGATTATCTATAAATTCTGAAAGTTCAGAAAACTCTATTATATCGTCTATCCTTTTTTCAATTTCTCTTTTGCTTAAACCAAATATTGAAGCGTTAAAATATATATTTTCACGTCCTGTAAAATCAGGATGGAAACCAGCTCCTAATTCTAATAATGATGTAAGCTTACCATTTGTTTCTAAAGTTCCTTTATCTGGATATAATATCTGTGTCATTAATTTTAATAATGTTGACTTCCCGCTACCATTTGTTCCAATTAAAGCAACTGTTTCACCTTTTTTTATATCGATATTTATATTTTTCAATACTTCGTGATATTCAATATTATTCTTTTTAAATAAACTAACCAATCTTTCCTTTAATGTAGTTGGTTTATCATATTGTACTTTAAATTTTTTATATAAATTTCTGACTTCTATTGCATTTTCAGATTTCATAATTCCTCCTATTTTACACCACTTTACAAACAATTGTATAATATCATGGATATAATTTATATTCAATATCAGTATATATTTGAAAAACACTAAAAATATTTAACATAAAATCTACTATCTAGATTTTAAAGTTCGCAATAATCTTTTTAAATTTACTATCATGCAAAGATTTTTGATTAAATTGATTTATCCATTTATTAATAGCATCCATTGGTAAATTAATATTTGTTTCATGCGTAGAATTGATCCAATTAGCTAAATTTTCTTCTATTTCATATCTCTCCATTATTGGTAAATTAGTATCATTATGTATAGCTCTTGCATGATTGTCTACAGCAATAATTAAACTTCTTTTTAAGAAATTCAAACTTCGAATTCCAGCATGCAATCTTGTTCCTATATAATCAATATCCTCATTTTTTAAAATTTTATCTAATTCCTCTAATGAAGGAGGAATAATTATAAAATCCTTTAAATCTGTAAGTGATTGTAAATATTCATAATCATATTGACCTTGAACCCATATATATACCTTTGAATAATTATTTTTTAAAATTTCCAGCATTTTAACATCAATTTCACTATCTTGCATATAATCAGTCACAGTTGTTAAAACGGCATTAGCTTTTTTCACTGGTATTTTTTTACAATGTTCTGGTGTCAAAGCCCACATAGTCGGACAGCTTGTATTTAAGACATTAGTAATTCCTATGTTTTCTAATTGTATCTTAGTTTCATTATCTTTCACTGAATGAATTACATCAGAAGATAAAATAAAGTTTAATAATTGTTTACTATAATTACTCATATCTTCTTCTAATCCAATTTGTTGCATTCCTACTCCTAGTAAACAAATATTTTTCATTGATTCTAAGTTATTAGGAATTGATAATTGTCTTGACTCTTCCATTTTCTTATAAATCAAATTTGTCCCACATAATATTTTAAAATTGTTACTGATATTTTCCGATTTATCATCATAAATATGTGTTGGAATATGCAAAAAGTTAGAATTTTTGAAAATGTCTTTACATATTTTTTCACAATATGACATAATAATTTCATCTCCAACATTATCTGACCCGATAGCAGTGTCTAGTAAAACTATATCATTTGCATATTTTATTCTTCTTTTCTTATTGTTTTTAATTACATATTGCAATTGAGCTTCTTTTTCTTCATAAGTTTTATTTGGTAGTTGTAATTCGTAATAATGTAGTTTACTACTTTTTTTCCATTTAAATAAATCTAAACTTGGTTTTACTATTTCTTGATAATTAAATGTATTACTTAAAAAATCAACATAATCTTTAAATTTTAAAGTATTTAAAAAATCATTTATACTATTATAATCTAATTCATCAGTATCTGCTTCTATTATTTGCTTTGATATCGATGCTAATTGAGCTACATTAAAATCATCAATTAAGTAACCTCTATTATTATCTAGCATCGTATTTATTCCTCCAGCATTTTTAAATCCGATAACTGTAATATTATAATTTAGAGCTTCTAAAACAACTGAAGGAAATGGATCTTCTCTAGATGTTGACCAAAAAATATTGACATTAGACAACAATGTCTTATATTCATCTTGATTTTCAATAAAAGGAATGATATGAAAATTAGATTCCAAATTTGATTTTTTTATCTGATTTCTAATCCATCCCTCTAATTCTCTATTCCCCCCAAAATTACCAGTCCATACGTAATGTATATTTCTATCACAAATGTTTTTCAATATAGTTGCACTTTCAAGAAATAAATCTATTCCTTTTCTAAGCTCACAAGTTCCTGAGTTCATTATTATATAATCATCTAAACTAAATCCATAATTAGAAAAATCAAAATTATTTTTATTACCCTCAATTTTTTTATTTAAATACACTCCTTGCGGTCTAATTAAGCATTTACCATTGATCTTTTTATATAAATTTTCAAAATCATTTTTTACTGTCTCATCTGGAAAAACTATATAGTCAGAGTAAATAGATATATCTTTTCCATAGTTATAAAAACCATATAATTCTATTGTTGTTTTCATTTCATGAATAAGGGAAATTATCTTAAAATTATAATTTTTGAGATTTTTAACAAACTTACCACCTACTACTGTATTTGTTATCACATTAGAAAAACCTTCGTTTCTTAACATTTCTAATATAATATTTACATATTCATCTCCAGTATACTCTTTTATCCTATTATAATTTAAACAAACATGTGCATTAGAATAATTGTATCTATTATCGTCTAGAAAAATTACTGGTATGTTACTTTCTCTATATTTTTTTAGCAGAAAACTCACAGTACTTTGTCCAACTAAAACAACAACATCTTTATTTAACTGTTGCAAACTTTTAGCTATATTATATGCTAATATAGGCGCTCCAGTTCCTGACAAATCATGACTCAGCAAAACTATTTTTTCTTCATTATTACTAATATTTATATTTTTTTTCAAGCATGTCATAACATTATCATGATCATCTAAAACTTCAATTGTAATATCTTTAACTTTAATAATTTCATCTGCATCATGTATATCTAATCTAATTTCACAAACATCTTCAAAAAAATATATTTCATGACTAGTTCGCTCTTTAGTATTTAATTGAAATGATACTTTATTTTGCTCACTAAAATTATTATTTTCTGTTCTAAAATATATAACTGTATTCAAAAAATCTATATTAGCTCTTTCAATTTCAAAAATAAATCTTGCTCCTTTTATCGACTTTTCAAAACTAATAAAAATTTGCGGATCATTTTTTATAAATTGCCAACTATCTTCTTTTTCAATTATATTTTCAGACCTAATAAATTTACCTTCTTTTATACTTAATTTATCATATATCATTATCGTACCTCTCTTTTATCATAACGAACCTTTTCCATAAACTACACTTTTAACAGTTTTATACATAATTGTAAAATCTAGCCAAATTGACCAATTATGGTAATAGTAATCATCTAATTTACAACGATAACTAAACTCAACATCACTTCTCCCGTTAGCTTGCCACATACCAGTTACTCCGGGTTTTAGTTTAATAATAGAATCATAAAACTGCCCCATATCTTCCTTTTCTCGAGGTAAATATGGTCTTGGACCAATAAAACTCATCTCACCTTTTAATACATTATAAAACTGTGGCCATTCATCTAATGATGTTTTTCTTAAAAAATCTCCTACTGGTGTAATTCTAGGATCATGTTTTAATTTTTTATTGGTCAAATATTCCTCTTTTATCGCTGGATCTTCTTCCATTAAGCGTTCAAGCACTTCTTCTGCATTAGGAACCATTGATCTAAATTTATAAATCTTTATTAATTTCCCATCTTTTCCTATTCTTTCTTGAGAAAAAAAGATACTATCATGATCGCCACTTTTTACATATTTATATTTTACAAATATTGTTAAAGGGATTAATGTAATAACTCCTGCTAATCCTGCCATAATATCTATTATACGTTTAAAAGCACGGTCAAACACACTCATCTTATCATTAGATGTCGCAATTAATAATTGACCGTCAAAATCTTGAACTTCAGATGAAAAAGTCATTGTCCCATTTACGTCAGGTAAATATTTTACAGATTCAACTTTTCCATGAATATCACTCATAACTTTATCTATTACCTGCTGATCAGCTTCAGGAATAGCAATAATTATTTGTTCAATATTTAAAGCATCTATAGCCTTATCCATATCACAATAACCATAAACAGGACTCTTTTTTATTAGATTTTCCTGTTTAAAACCATATAACTGATCAGTATCATTAATATCAACATAACCTTTTACTTCTGTTAATGCAAAACGGTTATTATTGGAAATCTTACCTAATCGTGCAGCTTCATATCCTGTGCCAATTACTAATGTTTTTCTTGCAAACTGTTCTCTAAAAGCAATTCTCAAAAATCTAGATGCCAATAGACTAATAAAGAACATAGAAATAACCATAATAGTTAAATGCATTCTTCTTTCATAACCTGTTGATCTAGGAACCAATACTAATAAAGCAATATAAAAACAAAAACTTGATTTAGCAAGTTGTCTTATTTCGTTCCATATCAAACATGTCTTTAAAGAATAATGTCCATATATAACCATAAATAAAAAATATAAAATACCTGATCCTATAATCAGTTCTTTATCCATTGCAAAATACAAACAAATAAAATAATACATCACTACTTCAATTACAAATAACATAATTGGCATTAATTTTCGATTCATTATTCCACCTCGACAATTCTAGCCTAATTATACCTTAATACACTTATTATTTCTATCTTTTATCAGTTTAAACCCTCATTTAGATTGTTTATATCAATAAATATTGTATAATATACATATAAATCTCACTGGAGGTATTTATGAAATTCTTTTATATTAGTATAAATAAATTTATGTGGAAACACTCTTTTATAAAATCATGTGTTCATTTTGCATCAAAATTTTGTCCTTACATAGTAGCAATATTCTATTCCCTATTTTTACTAAAAATTTTTCTTAACAAATCTGGAAACATGTTAGTATTAACTTCAGAACCAATAGCCGTTCTTATTGTTACTGTTATATTAAGAATCATTATCGATAGAAAACGTCCTTCAGAAAAATATGATTTAGTTCCAATTGATGGTAGCAGAAAAAAAGGACGCTCTTTTCCAAGCATCCATGTTGCATTATCTGTTTCCACTGCTTTAGCTGTATTACATTACGGCCCTAATATGGGACTTCTACTTTCAACATTAGCTGGAACAATTACTATCGTTAGATTATTATCTGGTGTTCATTACATTACTGATGTCGCTGCTAGTATTATAATTGCTTTTGTAATAAATATGATTTAATAATCATTTACATAATCATAATAGAGTGAATTTTATAAAAAATATAATATAAAAACGTCTATTTATATTTTGATAAATAAATTATATGAAAAATATTCTTATTTTTCAACTTTATTATCATAATCACTACACCTAAAAAATATGGTATGAATTCACTCTGTAAGACTATCCTGTTGCACAGAGTATTCACTCTTTCAATAACGATAAACACAACGCTTTTACATGCTAGTCTTCAAAAGGGCTTTTTATTTAATATTCTTGTATGAATATTAAATAGTCAATAAAAATGAACCTCCGTTATTTAGGTATCCAAATTACGGAGGTTCATTTTAGATTTCACTCATCTATTTTATATACTTTCTTAACTATTTATTTTTCAATAAGCGTTATCTCTATTGCCTCTATCTGTCTGGATTCTCCTGTTGTTCCGGCTGTTTCCCCATTCTTCATTTTACTTTGCCAACCTTTACCTTCCACATATACTCGATATTCAACGTTATAATGTTTTGCCATCTCTCCTGTCAATCTGATTTCTATCGCTTCTATACCTTTAGATTGTCCTGTTGTTCCGGCCATTGCTCCATTAACTCGCCAATTTTGCCATCCTATATCTTCTATATGTGTACGATATTCTATATTTCCACTATACTGTGCTCCTTCTAATGCCATTGTTATCGCTTCTAATTTTTTTGACTGATTCGCTGTTCCTGATAAATTCCCATCATAAACCTTCGATAACCATCCATAATCCTGAGCATGTGTTTTATAGCTTACATAATGTTGTACAAATGGTTTTTCTGTATTTCCTGGAGCTTTTTCACCTTTTTCTACTAATTCTATTTGTATAGCTTCTATCCGATAACTATATCCTGCTGTTCCAGCACTCGCTCCATTGCTTGCCCAGTCCATCCAGCCTAACTCTTGTACATGCACTCGATAATAAATATCATAATGATTTGACATATCTCCTGTAAGTTTTATTTTTATAGCTTCTATCTGTTTTGACTGATTTGTCGTTCCAGATATTGCTCCATTGCTTACCCAGTTCTGCCATCCTATATCTTGTACATGTGATTGGTATTCTATACTTCCACTATATTGGGCTCCTTCTAACGAAATCATTAATGCTTCTAATCTTTTTGATTCTCCAGTTGTTCCTGATATGTTTCCATCATAAACCTTCGATAACCATCCATAATCCTGAGCATGTGTTTTATAGCTTACATAATGCTGTACAAATGGTTTCTCCGTTGCTCCTGGAGCTCCTTTTCCTTTTTCCACTAATCTGATTTCTATCGCTTCGATTCGATAACTATAGCCCGCTGTTCCGGCACTCGCTCCATTGCTTGCCCAGTCCATCCAGCCTAACTCCTGTACATGTACTCGATAATAAATATCATAACTTTCTGCCAATTCTCCTGTTAATTGTATGCGAATTGCTTCTATTTGTTTTGATTCACCGGTTGTTCCTGATATTTCATTATTTTGACGCCAATCTTGCCAGCCAAGATTTTCAACATGACTTTGATACTGTATGTTACCATCATAACTTTCAATATTAGACAATTGAATTTTTATTGCTTCTATTTGTTTTGATTGTTCTGTTGTACCGGCTTTTTGACCATCTTTAACATATTCTTGCCAACCAATATCTTCTACATGTGCTTGATAAGTTAATATTGGGGTTTGTTTTGTGACTGTTACTTTACAGCTGGCTGTAAGCCCATTGCTTGTTTTTACTGTTATTGTTGCTGTTCCTTCACTTTTCCCTGTTACTTTTCCATTGCTGTCTACTTCTGCAACTTCTTTATTGCTTGTTGTCCAGGTTAATCTATCTGAAGTAGATGCAGGTGTAAACTTAACTGAGAGAGTTTCGCTCTTATTGACATATAAATTTAATGATGATTTATTTAGAGTTATTTTAGTTGGGACATCACTTTCGACAACTCTGAATCTAACTGCTTCTATTTCTTCAACACCAGAATTATTTCCACATACTTCTCCCTGTTTTTTCCATGAAGTCCATCCTTTATTTGACAAATGAACTTGATATTCAATTATATATCCTAAGTCGTTAGTTAGGGATGCAGAAATAGCATTTAATGATAATGATTGTCCTACAGATCCTATTATAGTGCTATCTGAAACATTTTCATATGTTTTCCAACCATTAGTATTATCATAAGTTTTAACTACTAATTTATAATCATTTAAATTATCTATTCCAATATTAAACGCTTCTAAACCTAACGAATTACCAACAGTTCCTGCAGTTTCACTGTCACCTACATAGCTTAACCATCCATCTTGTTCTACATGAGCTCGATAATAAACAGATGGATTACTAACAATTGAATCATCTTTGATTAATCTAAAATCAATTGCTTGAATTGCATATCCAGATGTTCCAGCATTGTTTCCTTGATCAATCCAACTTTGCCAACCAATATCAGCACTATGAACACGATATTGTAATTTGTACCCTGATAGATTAGCAATTGTAAAATTCACTAACTCCATTGGTTTATTACTGTTTCCTATGACTGTTGTAGATGAAATTTTATCATAATTTAACCAAGAACCATTACTATAAACTTTTCCAGATAAAACAACTGATTTACCCACATTTGATAAACCTATTTTTAATTGATACAAATCTAGTGATCTACCAGTAGTACCTGCAGTATTAGGTTCAGTTACAGTTTCCAACCACCCTACTGATTCAGAATTAGCTGAATATGAAATATGTGGCTCATTACTGTCTTTACCACTACTTGCACCTACAGTATTTGAGGTATTTTGATCATTACCAGTATAAATTCCTTCTTTCACTACTGCTACACTTGATTTAGGAATATATCCATAGCCATTATCGTAATTATACTCTGACTGTACCAATATTCCATTTCTATTAGCATTAACAACCCCATCTGTTTGAATCTTGTAATAATCTCCACTCTCACCAATAATAATAAACGGATAATTTGAAGGTGCATAATTACGATATGTAGTTTTCGAACTTACTGGATATGTAGAATATAATGTTGTAGACGAACTATTTGCATTACTTTTTATATTACTTACTGAATGATTAGTATTTATTGTATCTTTAATGGCAATGGTATAATTTTTAGAATCACTATTTCCTAAATAGTTATCAATTTTCCAACAAATTGAAGCACCTTTTTCTCCCCAATAAGGATCTGATGCATATTTAACATTCATACCACTACCTTTGTCACCTAAATTTGCTCCATAATAGCGATTATCAGTGATAGGATCAAGATATCCTTTTGATACAAAAATAGCTGCATGATAATAAACACTATAATCTACTGATGAATACGCATTTGAACTACCATTAGGATCACTATCATAAGCAGCGTGTCCAAATAAATTATTTTTATTTGCTGCAATATTACTACATCCCCAAGCACTTTCATTTGCTGCTACCGCTAACATTAATAACGCATTTGAACCATATGCATTTTGATTAGAAATAAAAGTATTCCCTAAATTTCTTAATTTAGATGTACGATTATAACTATTTTCTGCTGATCCAACCATAGCATTAATAGCACTATTTAATTGAGCTGCTGTATATGTTGTCTTGCTTCGATGTGAAAGATACTGATAATAATTATAATACGGTGATGAACTATTTACAGCATTAGTTCTAACATTATTTCTATAATCATTTAGCATTGTTGCATAACTAGAATATGTACTATTCTCATAGAAATAATGTCCATCATAACTATAGTAATCATATCCTTCTTTTAAATAAGATGGAGCTATCCCACAATCCAATTTACTTGAATAACTACTGTTTGATAAATTAGTTACTATACCATGATATAACCTACCATTACTAACATAATATTTTGAAGTTGTTACAACCTTTGAAGAGGTATAATCTAAAACTTCTACATCATTTATTGAAACCCAACCAACAACGCCAGCTTGCATAAATTTTACTTTTGTTGGATTTGATTCATTATCATAACCTAAAAAAGCGCCATCAGCTGCATAATATCCATTTGTATATCCAGCTCGACCTGTTGTTACTTCAGTATATGACGTATTAATTCCAGAAGAACTTTTTGTTCTAAAATTCACCACAGCTACTGAAGAATTACTAATCCTACTTTTAGCTAAACTTAATTCTTTATCATCACTATCTTCAGACTCACTTGGCATCTTTGTTTCAACTTCATCTAACGGTATTACATTACCGTTTTCATCCATTGCTGTAATCACATGATCAGCATCTAGTGTCGCTTTAGCTTCATAGTTATCTTTATCATTACTATTTTCCACAATATCAGATTTTTCATCATTAATTGCATATAAATTTACTATGCCTGGTATACTAGAATTAAATACCATTGTAAAAACAATAGCTATTAAAAATAATTTTTTAAAACATCTTATCAATATCATATCTCCTTTCTTTTAATTTAACAAATAAATATAATTTGTCATTTTTAATTATAACAATTCGTTATTAAAAAATCTATAAATTATCATAAATTCATCATATATAATTATTATATATAAATTATTTTTTATTATTTCTTCATTTCTTGTTATAATAAGACTTTTCAAATATAAAAACAAACCTATTTTATATTATCTACAGATACTACCACCAAAAATAATCCTTGAAATTATAAAATGTTATTAAATATCACGAATATGTCGTTTTTTTAGATAAATTAACTTGATTAACCATTAGACACAGGTGTACGTTCAAACTTAGATAAATCCAAAATTGATAAAAGTTTTTCAAAACCAAATTTCCGTAATTTTGCGGTTTTTCTAGGAAAGAAATTACATACCTGTATGAAGTGGTTAATCAAGTAAATTAATATAATTAATAGAAATATATATTTTTATTTTAAAATGCTCTCCTTTGATATGCTCAATAACATAAAACTATAAGAATCCGATAATTCTATCAATTAATAAATCTATTGAATTTTATATCAAAAAAATGTACGATTTCTCGTACATTTTTTAATGATAATCTATTTACTAAAATTTTTAATCAATATGGTTAGTAAATTATTTTTCAATAAGCGTTATCTCTATTGCCTCTATCTGTCTGGATTCTCCTGTTGTTCCGGCTGTTTCCCCATTCTTCATTTTACTTTGCCAACCTTTACCTTCCACATATACTCGATATTCAACGTTATAATGTTTTGCCATCTCTCCTGTCAATCTGATTTCTATCGCTTCTATACCTTTAGATTGTCCTGTTGTTCCGGCCATTGCTCCATTAACTCGCCAATTTTGCCATCCTATATCTTCTATATGTGTACGATATTCTATATTTCCACTATACTGTGCTCCTTCTAATGCCATTGTTATCGCTTCTAATTTTTTTGACTGATTCGCTGTTCCTGATAAATTCCCATCATAAACCTTCGATAACCATCCATAATCCTGAGCATGTGTTTTATAGCTTACATAATGTTGTACAAATGGTTTTTCTGTATTTCCTGGAGCTTTTTCACCTTTTTCTACTAATTCTATTTGTATAGCTTCTATCCGATAACTATATCCTGCTGTTCCAGCACTCGCTCCATTGCTTGCCCAGTCCATCCAGCCTAACTCTTGTACATGCACTCGATAATAAATATCATAATGATTTGACATATCTCCTGTAAGTTTTATTTTTATAGCTTCTATCTGTTTTGACTGATTTGTCGTTCCAGATATTGCTCCATTGCTTACCCAGTTCTGCCATCCTATATCTTGTACATGTGATTGGTATTCTATACTTCCACTATATTGGGCTCCTTCTAACGAAATCATTAATGCTTCTAATCTTTTTGATTCTCCAGTTGTTCCTGATATGTTTCCATCATAAACCTTCGATAACCATCCATAATCCTGAGCATGTGTTTTATAGCTTACATAATGCTGTACAAATGGTTTCTCCGTTGCTCCTGGAGCTCCTTTTCCTTTTTCCACTAATCTGATTTCTATCGCTTCGATTCGATAACTATAGCCCGCTGTTCCGGCACTCGCTCCATTGCTTGCCCAGTCCATCCAGCCTAACTCCTGTACATGTACTCGATAATAAATATCATAACTTTCTGCCAATTCTCCTGTTAATTGTATGCGAATTGCTTCTATTTGTTTTGATTCACCGGTTGTTCCTGATATTTCATTATTTTGACGCCAATCTTGCCAGCCAAGATTTTCAACATGACTTTGATACTGTATGTTACCATCATAACTTTCAATATTAGACAATTGAATTTTTATTGCTTCTATTTGTTTTGATTGTTCTGTTGTACCGGCTTTTTGACCATCTTTAACATATTCTTGCCAACCAATATCTTCTACATGTGCTTGATAAGTTAATATTGGGGTTTGTTTTGTGACTGTTACTTTACAGCTGGCTGTAAGCCCATTGCTTGTTTTTACTGTTATTGTTGCTGTTCCTTCACTTTTCCCTGTTACTTTTCCATTGCTGTCTACTTCTGCAACTTCTTTATTGCTTGTTGTCCAGGTTAAAGTTTTGTCATCTGTAGTATTTTCAGGATCTATTGTAGCTACTAATGTTTCAGATTCATTTTTTTCAATTTCTAGTGTTGTTTTATTTAAAGAAACATCTGTAATTTTACTTGTCACAGTTACTGAACATTTAGCAGTTATACCGTTACTAGTTGTAGCGACAATATTAGTTGTTCCAGCATCTACAGCAGTAATCTTTCCATTTTTATCTACCTTAGCTACAGCTTCATTTTCACTAGACCACGTAATAGTTTTATCTTCTGTAGTATTTTCTGGAAGAATTGTTGTTGTTAATGTAGTTGTATCTGCTTTTTCTAATGTTATCTTTGTTTTATCTAATTTTACTTCTGTAATTGGAATTATTACTTTAACATCGCAATTTGCACTTAATCCATTAATTGTAGTTACTGTTATTGTAGTTTTTCCAATTTTATGAGCGGTTAGATTACCATTTTGATCAACACTTACAATTGATGGATCACTACTTTGCCAAACAAGAGTTTTATCCATCGTTGTATCATCAGGTCTAACTCTAGCAATTAGCGTTTCATTACTATCTAAATTCATAGTTAAATTAGTTTTATCTAATTCTACTTTAGCAATTTTTGAATTATCATAATTTAATCTTATTTTAATTCCTTCAATGTTATTGACAGTATCTCCTGCAATTTCATTACTTGAAGTCCAATTTTGCCAACCTTTTCCAGTTATATACACAGAATACTCAATTGAATAACCTGATAATCCTTTCAAATCCAATTTTATAGCTTTTATAGCTTTTGATTGACCAGTAGTTCCTATTACTGTATTACTATCAATAGAATCATAATTTTTCCAACCTTGATCAGCAACATATACACTACCACTTAGTATATAGTCTTCATCAGGGTTGTCGAATCCAATATTTAAAGCCTCCATAGACTTTCCACTGCCAGGTTCTCCTGCAACTTGCATATCTGGAACATATTCTAGCCATCCTAAATCTGAAATATGTCCTCGATAATAGATTTGTGGATATTTTACAGTTACACTATCATCTTGAACTAATCTGAAATCAATTGCCTGAATATCTTTACTAGCATTTCCTGCGAAATTCCCTTCTAGAACCCAATCTTGCCAACCAATATCAGCGCTATGAACCCTATATTCAAGATGATATCCAGGTACATTTTCCAAATTAAATTTAACCTGTCTCATTGCTACACCATCAGTACCTATCAAAGTATTACTTTCAATATTTGCATATTCTAAAGTACTGTTAGATGTTTTTACAGTTCCTGATAAATGTGCAGAATTTAAAGCATTATTTAATTTAATTTGTAATTGATATAATGGAAAACTTCTTCCGGTTGTTCCTGCAGTATTAGGTTCAACAAAATAAGGTAACCATCCTAATGTATTTGATTTAGCACGATATTCAATATTAGGCGTACTAGGATCACGTCCTAATTCTTCATTTACATGATTTTCACTATCATAACCATAAAAATTTGAAAAACAACTTACATCTACATCACCAGCAACCCCATTCACTCTTCCGTTAGAACGATATTGCCACCCATAATTACCAGTATAGTAATTATTTTTGAAAGTTAATGCTCTTCCATATTGAGCAACCCAAGAAATATATTTATGAATTCTACTGCTATTTAAATTTGTATTTAAATAACTTGTATAACTATAAACATTTACTGGATATCCGTTTGCAGATAAAATACTAACAAACGTTTCTACATTAGCTGCATTTTGATCAACTGTTAAATGCGATGTACTACTATTTCCTTCTAAATCATAATAAACAGAATATCCTAATTCTGAAGGACGAACACCATATTTTCTTAATAAACCAACAACGTAATTTGCTTCATTTGCAGCTTCTGCTGTATTATCAGCATAACTATACATATATACTCCAAAAGGCAAGCCATTATTACGACAACCAGCTAAATTTGCTGCAAATTGATCATCTTCATGCATTGTTCCACCTGCAAATGATGTAATTCTTAGTATAGCACCATCAATTCCACTATTCTTTACTGAATTCCAATCAACGCCACCATTATGAGAAGATACATCAATAACTTGCTTACATTCTCCATAACCAAAGCGATTACCATATCCGTCATACATAACCTTTTTCCCATTTTCAATACGCCACTGTAAATCGTATCCACTACCTCGTGCTTTTGATTGGTAGATTATGTCTGTATGACCATTTTTAATTTCAACCCCTGATTCTTCATAGCCATCTGGATTTGACATTGTTCCATCAACAAAATTTGGATCATCACTTACAGTATATGTGTATTTAGATAAGTCATCATTTAAATCGGTTTCATTATCCAATGCATATACTTGATTACTAAAAACCATTAAAAAAACTAATGTACAAGCTAATATTTTTCTTTTCATCTATTCACCTCCCAACAACGATTATTATATACCTCCTAAGAAATATTTGTAAATATCTATTGAATTTAATCATAATTAAATCACAAAAAAACCATCTCATTAAAAGATGGCTTTACATTATTTTGCTTCATATTTTTTAGCACTAGAAAATCCTTTACCTCTGACTTCATTTACCTTATTAATGATCATAAATGCATCAGGATCAATATTATAAACATAATTATTTAATTGTGTTAGTTCACGATTATTAACTACTGTAAGTACAACTGGATAAGGGTTGTGTTTAAACCCAGTTTCACTATGAATTAAAGTTGTTCCTCGATCAAGAACATTTATTACCATCTCATTAATTTCTTGATGCTTAGCACTTACTATTTTAACTTGTATTTGTGATTTTCCAATTACTAGCACTTTATCCAATACAATTGTATAAATTAAAACTAATAAAATACCATAAAAAACCATTTCCCGATCACGGATAATCATTTGACCAAGTAAAATCACAAAATCAAATCCATACATACTTACTGATACAGGAATCCCTAATTTTTTATTTAAAATTAATGGTGGTATATCCATTCCTCCGGTACTAGCTCCACAACGAATAACGATTCCAATAGCTGCTCCAATCATCAAACCAGCTAAAATAACACATAATAATGTATCATTACTCATTATTTCATTTTTAAATATTTCCTGTAATACACCCAAAATAAATGGATAATAAAAAGAACTAATCAAAGTAGTAATAGCAAACTTTTTCCCTAATACTTTCCACCCCAATAAGAACATTGTTATATTAAATATTGAAACAAACAATGTAATTGAAAAACCAGTAGTTGCATTAACAAGCATTGCCATCCCTGTAGTTCCACCAGTAATCAAATTATTAGGTAAAATAAACATCGTTACCCCTAATGCATAAATAGTATTACCTAATAATATCCCTACAATATTTTTAATATCTTTCATCATCTCACTCTTTCTTTATTTATAACACACTTATTCTAATGCATAACATAAAATAATACAAATAAAAAAACATTGATATTGTTAATATCTTACAAGCACCAATGTTTTTATAATATTATGCTAAATTATTATGTTTTTTCATCTCAATAATTAATCTTTTCATATGCGCTTCAAACATCACATACATCCCAATAAATATCATTTCTGCAATTAATGAACATGAAATCATAACAACTACAATCGAAGCTAGTGGTCCATATACAGATGTATAATCAGCTATTCCAAAATAAAATTGTAAACCTGTCAATAATATCAACATCAACAAACTAGCAACAGCAGCTCCTTTTACAATATCAAAAACATGCACATGTACATCAGGAATAATTTTATACAATAAAAATAAAATCACAAAAAATACTAAAAATAAATATAAATCTCCTAACATAAAAATACCACTTAAATCTACAAAATAACTAACAACCGGCAAAATTGTTAATAAAGATATTATCAATAACAACAAAACAAAAACAGCTATTGTTTTTACAATCATTAAAATCTGTTCAACTATAATATTTCTTTCATGTGCCGAAGGAAATAAATTTTTTGAAATGCCATATAACTGATTAATTCCTCGACTAACTACAAATAATGACATACAAAGAACGACTATTGAAGATAGTGTAATATGACTAGAATTCAAAGACCCAACAACAACACTGGCAAATTCTGGTGTCAAATATTTTTGTAATACTTCTTCAATAACAGATAAATCAACATTCAACACTGAAGCAAAAAAAGCAATCAGCGAACAAATAGGAATAATCGACATAATCAAATAATAAGAAAAACATAATCCCGCATTTTTATTAACCTTATAACGATAATCTAATATTCGATTATTAACCCGATCATAAATCTTAAAAACAATTTCTTTTACTTTATCAATTGCCTTTTCCATCTTCCCCACCTTCCCTATTTTTAGTATGTTCTATTTATTTAATTATACAAAAGTATCTTTTTTAATACAATTTTATTTAACAAAATCTTTATAAATTCATTACAATTTGTTTTAAAATTAACTTTTAAAAAATAATCTATCATCTTATAATAAAGCTATGGAAAAATTATATTCAACAGGTGAATTTGCCAAATTGGCAGGAGTAACAATAAGAACAATTAGATACTATGATAAAATAGGATTATTGAAACCAACGATGATTTTAGAAAACGGCTATCGTCGTTATTGCAATCAAGATTTAATAACTTTACAAAAAATTCTTTGTTTAAAAGAATTAGGTTTTTCTCTTGAAGAAATCTATCCACTAATCCAAGATAATGATCAAGACAGTTTCTTACACTCTATTCAATTACAAACAAACTTAATTGATCAAAAAATAAAGCATTTAAATAATTTAAAAGATTCATTAAAAGCTACCGAACGATTAATTAGTAAAAACAATATTGCTTGGGACAAAATAATTGAATTAATTAAATTATCAGCTATTGATGAAAACATTGTTGAAAACTATATGAATGCTAAAAATTTAAAAACCCGGATAAAATTACATGATTTATTTTCTACTAATCCGCAAGGATGGTTTCCTTGGTTATTTGAACAAATTGATTTTTCAACTGTCTATCGATTATTAGAAATTGGTTGTGGTAATGGTAAACTTTGGGAAAATAATCATTATAATCTTCGTAATCGTGAAATTTTTTTATCGGATAACTCTGAAGGAATGATTGAAGAAGTAAAGGAAAAGCTAGGTAATGATTATAATTATTTAGTTATTGATTGTCATAATATTCCTTTTAAAAACAATTATTTTGATACCATTATTGCTAATCATGTTTTATTTTATTTAAAAGATCTTGATTTAGGTTTATCTCAGATTAGTCGTGTTTTAAAATCTAGAGGAACTTTTTATTGTACTACTTACAGTAAAAAGCATATGCAAGAAATTGATGAAATTGCTAAAAATTTTGATAATCGTATTAGTTTATCAGATGAACCATTATCAGATTATTTTGGTTTAGAAAATGGTCATGAAATATTATCAAAATACTTTAATTATATTGAATTAAGAAAATATGAAGACTCTTTAATGATTACCCAAGCACAGCCTTTAATTGACTATATACTTAGCTGTCATGGTAATCAAAATGATATTCTTGTTAATAGAATGAATGAATTTAAAAAATATATTGAGGATTTGATAAAGAAATCTAATGGTATAAAAATCACAAAAGATTCGGGTCTATTTATATGTACTAAATAATTTTTGCAGAGATTTAAAAAAATCTCTGTTTTATTTTAATTAAAGATATTTTAAATGTTTATAATATATAAAATATGTTGATTATTCTTAATAATTTTCAAATATCTATTGACCCTTACGTTACGTTAGGGTTTAATATAAATATGTATATAAGGAGGCTTTTTATGAAAGGTATCGTATTAGCGGGAGGATCTGGGACAAGATTATATCCTCTAACACAAGTAACAAGTAAACAATTATTACCAATTTATGACAAACCAATGATTTATTATCCATTAAGCATTTTAATGGAAGCAGGCATTAAAGATATTTTAATTATCTCAACACCTGATGATACACCTAGATTTGAAGAATTATTAGGTGATGGTAGTCAATTTGGTATCTCACTTCAATATAAAGTGCAACCTTCTCCAGATGGACTTGCTCAAGCGTTCATTTTAGGTGAAGAATTTATTGATGGTGATTCTTGCGCAATGATTTTAGGAGATAATATTTTCCATGGTCATGGATTAAGTAAAAGACTAAGAGCTGCAGCTAATAAAACTAGCGGAGCAACAGTATTTGGATACTATGTTGATGATCCTGAAAGATTTGGGGTTGTTGAATTTGATGAAAATGGTAGAGCTGTTTCTTTAGAAGAAAAACCAGCAAAACCTAAATCAAATTATGCTGTTACTGGTTTATATTTCTATGACAGTAATGTAGTTAAATATGCAAAAAGCATTAAACCAAGTGCTCGTGGTGAATTAGAAATCACTGATTTAAATAAAATTTATCTTGATAATGGTTCTTTAGATGTAACATTATTAGGTCGTGGATTTACATGGTTAGATACAGGAACTCATGAAAGTTTAGTTGATGCTACTAACTTTGTTAAAACTGTAGAAACTCATCAAAATCGTAAAATTGCATGTCTTGAAGAAATAGCTTATAATAATGGCTGGATTTCTAAAGAACAACTAAATTCATCTTATGAACTATATAAGAAAAATCAATATGGTAAATATTTAAAAGATGTTTTAGATGGTAAATTTATTGATCAATAAGGAGAAATTATATGAAAGTAATTGAAACTGAAATTCCTGGAGTATTAATTATTGAAACAGATGTTTTTGGTGACCATCGTGGTTATTTTACAGAGACTTACTCTAAACCTAAATATGAAAAATTAGGGGTAACTGTTGATTTCGTTCAAGACAACATGTCATTTAGCGGACAAAAAGGAACATTAAGAGGTTTGCATTGGCAAAATCCACCATATGCACAATCTAAATTAGTTTCTTGCACTAAAGGAAAAGTTATTGACGTTGCTGTTGATATTCGTAAAGGAAGTCCTACTTATGGTAAATGGGTATCTGTAGAATTAAGTGAAGAAAATCATCGTCAATTCTTTATTCCTCAAGGTTTTGCTCATGGATTTTTAACTTTAACTGAAAACGTAGAATTTAGATATAAAGTAGATAACGTGTACAACAAAGAATCTGAAGGTGGTATGCGTTATGATGATCCTACATGTAATGTTGATTGGGGTAAATTATTAGATGGCATTGAACCAGTATTAAGTGAAAAAGATATGACTGGTCCAACATTAGAAGAATCAAATAATCAATTTGTATACGAAGGAGATAAATAAATGAAAATTTTAGTAACAGGTGGAGCAGGGTTCATTGGTGGAAACTTTGTTCATTATATGGTAAATAAATATCCAGAAGATATGATTGTAAACTTAGATTTATTAACTTATGCTGGTAATTTAGAAACTTGTAAACCAGTTGAAGGTAAACCAAATTATAAATTTGTTAGAGGTGATATTGCTGATCGTAAATTCATCTTTGATTTATTTGAAAAAGAAAAATTTGATGTTGTAGTAAACTTTGCTGCAGAATCACATGTTGATAGAAGTATCACAGATCCTGAAATCTTTGTTAAAACAAACGTAATGGGAACTACTACTTTATTAGATGCAGCTAAAGAATTTGGAGTAAAAAGATATCATCAAGTTTCTACTGATGAAGTATATGGAGATTTACCATTAGATCGTCCAGATTTATTCTTTACAGAAACAACTCCATTACATACATCTAGTCCATATAGTTCTTCAAAAGCTTCTGCAGATTTATTTGTATTAGCTTATCATCGTACTTATGGATTACCAGTAACTATCTCTAGATGTTCTAATAACTATGGGCCATATCATTTCCCAGAAAAACTTATCCCATTAATGATTTCTAGAGCTTTAGCTGATGAAGAATTACCTGTATATGGTAAAGGTGATAACGTTCGTGACTGGTTACATGTATATGATCACTGTGTTGCAATTGACTTAATCATTAGAAATGGTCGTGTTGGTGAAGTTTATAATGTTGGTGGACATAATGAAAGAACTAACTTAGAAGTTGTTAAAACTATCTTAAAAGCTTTAAACAAACCTGAATCTTTAATCAAATTTGTTGAAGATAGAAAAGGTCATGATAGAAGATATGCTATTGATCCTACTAAATTAGAAACAGAACTTGGATGGAAACCAAAATATAATTTTGATACTGGAATCCAACAAACTATTCAATGGTATTTAGATAACAAAGAATGGTGGCAAAATATTTTATCTGGTGAATACCAAAATTATTTTGAAAAAATGTATGCTGGAAAAGTAAAATAAAATAATTAAACCGTGATTTATGATAAGATTAGTTAAGTTATTTTATACTAGAAAATCGTATCATAACACGGTTTTTTTCTTTAAATAAATCCATTAATTAAATTGTAAAAAAGTTCTAGAAGGAAATAATCTTCTAGAACTTTTATTTTAATAGTGAATAAATACAGGATCATTAATATTAATTAACTCATATAGCATTTTTGCATCATTTTCTTGAAGATTTAAACATCCATGTGATCCTCTTGTCTTATATAAATCAGGTGTCCATTTATCCCAATCACTACGATCAAGAGCATGATAACCTGTACCAGTCCACTTAATTCTAATCCAATATTTAACAGGTGTTTCATAATCTTCACCAACTAATACTTTCTCTGGTTTCTTTTCTTTAATATACCAAACACCTGTACGAGTTATACGATCTTGTTCTGAAGTTGGTAGTCCACTAACACAAATGCAGCTGTATGCTAGTTGTCCATTACGATATACATAAACTCTTTGTTCAGTTAAATCAATTTCACTATAATTTTGGGTATCCCAATCATTTTCAAAATTTTCGTAATCTTTTTTATGTCCTTTATTAGAATATTCAGGTTCCAATTCTGTAGTTAAAGCCTTTTTGTTTTCTTTATTTGGATCTTCAATATAATTATTAATCAATGACTGATCAGTTTCTTCTGTGATTATTTTTTTAACTTGTTCAACAATGGCATCATAGTCTAAACGCCATCCATAATCACCACCTGATATTTGAATAACATTACCATTATGAGTTGTAAATGATCTTTCTTTTCCTACTGTTTTATATTTTAAACAAAAATCTTCTATCCATTCTTCCATTGCATCTTGATCAAGTATAACTTCACCAGCATCATTAGTACTTAACCAATTTTTTATATCACTTGGTGCCATTGTTTCAGTTGTATTTTCACCCATATCCCAAGTAATCCAATTTAATAAATAACTATTATATGTTTGTAACATCTCATTTAATTTATCTTCATCTAAATTAACTGTAGGCTGTTTATAAGCATCATTATTTTCACTTAAATCTAATTTAGAAGTAAGATTACTAAAAGACTTATTAATTAATTCATTTAATTTATCAATGTTAATTTCGTTTCCTGTTGTAGCTTCAACAATTTTTCCACTTTTTGTATCTTCATCATATGTAATATATGCATTTGTTGAAGCAACAATTGGGTTTCCTTCAGTTCCGGTTATCAAATTTGAATTGTTAATTATTGAATTTAATGCTTCTTGATTGTATGAAGCATCTGCTTCTAAATTATGATCGTGATTACTTAAAAAAACAAAGAAACTACGATTACTTTTATGCTCTTCAAAATCATCTTCTAAATTCTTTTCATATTCAACCGTAAGTCCAACATCATCACCATTAACAGTAACTGATAAACCATCTTTACCAACTATTTTTAATGAATATTTTTCAACTTTATCGGCAATTGCTTCCTTACTTTCATCAAACGTCATATTTGAAACATCAACACCGCTTATATTTGTATTAGGATACCAGCGATTACTATAATATACGTTTACAAAAATCAATAATACTATTATTGCTACTAATAAGCCAATTATAATTTTAACGTTTTTTTTAAGCTTAAGCTTATGTTTTTTTATTTCCAAAGACAATCTCTCCTTACAAATTAAAACCGTTTTCTCATCAATTATAGCACAAAAATTCTATGTTTCAATTAATTCTCATAATTAACAAAAAAATCCACCAATTAGTAATATTTTAATAAAAAGCAATAATATTATTTCATCATTATGAAATCAAAAAAGCATAATATTTTTAATGAAATTTATTTTATCATTTGCAAAAATGAAACAAAAAGGAATCAATTCCCATTTGTTTCATTGATTATTCTTTCTAATGTTATAGTAGTTGGTTTTCCATTTATATATCCTTCTTTTAAAGTTAAATCTTCTATTAGTCTATCTGTCATTTCCTTAACTTCTTCTTTTTTTACCAATCCTACTATCTTCATTATCTTCTTTAATGAAATATCGGTTTGCTCTAACAGATTTATTAATATCTCATATTTATTTTCTATTATTAATCCTTGCGCTAAGTTACACATATTTTCAACTCCTTTCTTTAACTCTTTACTCATTTTAAAACCATATTCTTTTTCTAAGATTCCCCTTATCTCTTGAACACTTCTTCTGCTCATTCCAAACAGTAACATCACTACTCTTAATAATTCATCATTCTGTTCATACTTTTGGCTTATTTCATGTTTACTGCTTGTATAAATCGTTGCTATCTTGATCTTATCATAGGCTTCTTTTTCTTTTAACGGTATTCCTGATTCCACTTTTTCTTGTAGACTATATATCCTGATCGTTCCATCATATTTTAATGGTGCTTGAGGCATTAACCAGATTGAATATGTCTTTTGCATCTTTTGATAATTATCACCATTGATTACTGTTTTAACTTGCTTAGATATCAGTCGGCTTATATAAGCTATCCCTCTTGTTACTATCTTATAATCATTATAGATACTGTTTTGAGCTTCGATATTGATCTGCAGCTTACAAGCTCTTTGTTTATTTCTTTTAGGAACATCAAGTTCAAAATGGACATCAAATCTTAGTATTCCTTCTCCAGGAATGATTGATTCATTATTACTGGTTTTAACTACTCGATTACCTGGAAATACCGGTTCATGATTAATATTAGCTGGGATGATTTCCTGGATTTCCTCAATCGTAAAATCACGCAATTCATCAACGACATATTTTAAAATATGTGCTAATATCTGGGTATCACTAAGAAGAACTTTACAGGTTTCATCAAGCTTTACACTTTTAGAATCATTATTGATGATCGATTGATTAATAACTGTAGCTGTATAATTATCCATAGACAGCACCACCAGTTACTAAAGATAAATAAGTTTGATTATTAAAAAACATCTTATTGGCATATTTCATATTAACACTCCATTACTATAATATTTAAATAATTTTTATTGTTTAATATGCCAAAGTTATTTTAAAGACAGTTATATTATAACATATAAAATACTATATATTATCTCAAATTTATCTCATTTTTATAAGCAATAAATATAAAAAAGTAACAAACTAGATTTACTAATTTGTTACTTATAATTTTTATTGCAATCCTTTTACATCTTTACTAGAAATCTTTTCACCATTTTCAACTTTATCAATTACATTTTTGATATCTTCTAATTTATCTTTATCAGGAGCAGTAACATATGTTCTTTGTCCTTTTTGAGAATATGTTTTGTACGTATATTCAGGATCTCCTGTTACTTGAACATTGAACATATCCCATTCTGCCATATCATCTAGTTGCATATTTATTAATGCTTTGATATCATCACTAGCCATATCTGTTTCAAATGTTCCTTCAACAGCTGACAGAATATTATTGTAATTAGTAATAATTTTAGGTGATATTGCCTTATCGATAATAGCTTTTAATAATTTCTGTTGATTTTTACCACGATCAAAATCGCCATTTGGTAAAGCATAACGTTCTCTAACAAAGCATAATGCTTTATCGCCATCCATTTGATTTTTACCTTTTACAATTTTGTAATTACCATGCAATGTTGTAAATGCATAATCTGAATTTACTGTTACACCACCTAATGCATCAATAATATTAGTTACACCAGAGAAATTAGTTTTAGCATAGTAATTAACTTTTAAATCCAAGAAATCTTCTAACGTTTGAATCGTTTCATTTATTCCATACATCGCCGAATGGTTAATCTTATCCATTTTACCATTCATGTGTAAATTAACTTTAGTATCTCGTGGAATACTTACCATTAATATTTGTTTTTCAACCGGATTAACACAAACAAGTAAATTAACATCAGCTCTTGAAATAGTATTTACTGATCCATAAGTATCAATTCCAGTAATATAAACGATAAAAGAATTTTCAGTAACATCTGTTTTAGTTGTTACAGTATTTATTTTTTCTTCTACTTCCATTTGGTAAACTACTCTAGTTTCATCGCTGAAAGATTCATGATTAGTTTCTAATATTCCTAAGTATGATTGATCAGCAATGATGCAATCAACTTCATTTTTATATAAAGCGTCTGCTAATACAGCGTAATCATCATAATTTTTTTTCTTTGGTTCGCTACCAATTTGATCTTGAATTTGAGCTAGTGCATCAGTAATATTAGAAACACTAGTTTTATTTTCAACACCAATAGTTTTTCCTTTTAAATCTTCAACTTTTTCAATATCACTGTTTTTCATTACATATACAGCGATAACTCTTGTCTGAGTAAATGCATTTGTAATGTTATTAATAAAGTCATTTCCTCTTGCAGCAAAAACACTGACTGTAATCATAAATATTGAAAGTAAGACACTTGTAAATTTACTAATAAAAATTCTAAAGCGTTTGCCTGTACGTCTTTTTTTACGAGCACCTGAAGTTATCCAAATAACTTCACCTAAAAACAAGACTAATAAAATTACCACCAGGATTAAATAATATCTTAATGGTAACATCTTTAAACTATATATATATGCTAAGAATACAATAGAAGCTATTAATTGAAAAGTTAAGATAACTCCTTTAGATAAAAGCTTAGATAATATTCCTTTCTTTTTTTTTCGTTTCATATCTTCACCTCATTGCACCTTATATAATAACATAATGTAATGTCATAATATAGCTATATTTGTAAAAAAAATTAGAGCTTAATCAAAAGCTCTAACCTTCATAATCTGTTATATCTTTTATATCATCTTTGCTAATACGTTCTCCGGCTTCGATTTTATCAATAACATCTTTAATTAAGTTAACTTGTTTTCTATACGGTTTCATAACATATACATTAGATCCTGACATTGAGTAAGTTTCGTCTGTCATGTAACCTTCTCCAGTTACTTGAATATCAAATACTTCCCATTCAGCCATATCATCTAGCTGCATATTAAGTAATGATCTAATTTCTTCACTTGACATATCAGTTTCAAATGTTCCTTCAATAGCACTTAAAATATTATCAAAATTAGTAATAATTTTTGCTGACATTGCTTTATCAAGCATTGCTTCTAATAATTTTTGTTGATTTTTACCGCGGTCAAAATCGCCATTTGGTAATGAATAACGTTCTCTAACGAAACATAATGCCTTATCGCCATCCATTTCGTTTTCACCTTTTACAATTTCATAGTTACCGTGTAGTGTCGTAAATTCATAATCTGAATTAACTGTTACTCCGCCCAAAGCATCGACAATATTAGTAATTCCACTGAAATTAGTACGTGCAAAATAGTTAATTTGAATATCTAAGAAATCTTCAATTGTACTAATTGTTTCTGCCGTACCATAAATACCAGTATGCGTTAATTTATCCATCTCACCATTTTTATTTAATTTAATTTCACAGTCACGAGGGATACTAGTCATTAAAATTTGTTTTTCAACAGGATTAACAGTTACTAATAAGTTAACATCACTACGAGAAACAGTATTTACTGAACCATATGTATCAATTCCTGTAACATAAACAGTAAATGTATTTTCAGTTACATTTGTTTGTTTTGTATTAACTGTTAATTTAGATTCATATTCATATGATTTAATTACTTTAGTTTCATCTTTAAAACTTGGATGATTGATTTCTAACATTGCATCGTATTCTTGTCCAACAATAATAGCATCAACTTCACCATTATATAAAGCATCTGCTAGAGCACTATATTCTTCATATCTATTCATATGTTTTTGTTCACCGATTTCTTCTTCCATATCGGCAATTGCTCTTGTCACTGTTGTTGTATCATATTGATATGATACACCAAAATTTGCTCCATCAAGATCTTTTAATTTTGTTGCTTCATGATCTTTCATTGTAATTACAGAAACAAGATAATTTTGCGTAGTTGCTTCACTTACTTGATTAAAAAAATCGTTTCCTCTAACTACAAATGTAGAAGCTACCATTAATAGGATACTTACCAATAAACTCACTAATTTAGTAATTATTGATCTTTTACTACGTAGACCCTTGTCTATTTTCTTCTGTCCACTTTTCATAATAAAGAAGAAAATAATAATTAGTAAAACTAATCCTATACATCCAGGAATAAAGTATTTAGTTGGCACCACTTTTAACTGGTACACAAAATATACAAAAATTGCTGTTGCGATCAATTGAACCGCTAAAATTAAGTATTTGGAAGTTATAAAACTTATAAACTTATTTTTTTTCTTCATAGAAGCCTCCTATTTTAGTACTTTTTACCGTTAAATAATATCATATTCTTTTTTATAATACAAATTTATGGCGAAATTATGAAAAAATTTAATAAATTTGTAAGAATTTATTTATAAAAATTAATATTTATATCAATTATACTGATTATATCTATATAATTTAGTAATATGGTATACTAATAAAAAGACTATTTACAAAAGGAGCTAATCCAAAATGAAAAAATTTTTAATAATTATCCTCATCCCTTTATTTTTACTGACTGGTTGTGATTTTATTGAAACACCGGTTCGAGAAGAGAAAACTGATTCAAAAGAAAATGTTGATATCGATAATAGTCAACTTAATGATGATACTAGCTATTTATATTACTACAATAATTTATCTACTAAAGAAAAGGAGATTTATAGTAGTATTTATAACTGTCTAATTAACTATCAATCTAAAATTGAATTACCTTCAGCGGATTATGAACAAATAGTAAGTATTAACGAATATGTACTATACGATCATCCAGAAATATTTTATTTCAACTATTTTGAATTACAAAATCAAGTTGATGTCTGTTATTACAAACCAATTTATACCTATAATCAAGATGAAGTAACAGAACTAACAAAACAACTGGAAAATATTCGTAATCAATTTATTAGTTCATTGGATTCTAATAGTAGTGACTACGATAAATTAAAAGCTATTTATAATTATGTTATCGAAAAAAATACTTATGTTGATGAGGCTAAAGATAATCAATACATTACAAGTGCTTTAATATATGGTAATACTGTTTGTAGTGGTTATGTCAAAGCCATTCAATATTTATGTGAAGCTATTGATATTAATTCTGCCTATATTGTTGGCAAAGCTTTGAATGATAGTGATAATTCTAGTCATGCCTGGAATTTAATTGAACTTGATGGTGATTACTATTATCTTGATGCTACCTGGGGTGATTATGTTGATGAACAAAATGCTTTTACAATGTATTCATATTTTATGTTTGATTCTGATACAATGTTAAAACTTTATCAACCTACAAGTGATTATGAAAATACAATTAATGGTAAGTACTGCTATTTTGATTATGAAAATTACTATAATGAAAGTTATGATTTAAATCTATTGAAATCAATGGTAGGCAATTATCGTAGCAATGGTATTAATTGGATGGAATTTAAATTTAGTGATAGCTGCTATCAACAAGCAAAAACTAATTTAATTGATAACGAAGAAATGTTTGATTTATACAATCAATACGCTTCTGGTTCTTATTCTATTCAATATTTTTACTTAGATTCTTTAAATATTTTAATTTTTAAAATGTCTTAATGCTTCTCGACAACGGTCGTTATTTTAATTAAATTTTCGAGATTTCTTCACGAATTTTAACGAAAACTTTATTGTATTAAGGAACTATATTAGCTAGTTTTCTAAATCAAGAATTATCTGTTTCTAAACCCTTTTCTCTTTTAAACTGTATAAATATAATAAATTTTGTCACTAAAACGAAAGGGGAATACAAAGATGACAGACGTAAAAAAGTATACAGTGTACATTTTAGAAGAAAACAAAGATTTATTGAAAAATATTAAGGATAGCTTATTGGCCACTAATAATTTTACCGTTATTGGTAATAGTGATAGTGCTGTTAGCTGTTTAAATTATTTATCTAATAATACTTGCGATTTACTGATTATTGATTTAATGTTAAGTAATATTGATGGTATCGGTGTTTTAAACAAACTAAAAGAAATTAACAATCGTGCATATAATAAAGTAGTATGCATCACAAGTTTTACAAATCCTTTGATCTGTGAAACGTTAGAAAAATTAAGTGTTAGTTATTGCTTTAAGCAACCTTTTGATATTAATTACTTCATCTCTACTTTAAATTCAGTAATGAAAGTATCTTTAGAAGATATAAAAATGATGTCACAAGATGAATCTGAAAAATATCAAAAAATTAAACTTGAAAATGAAATTACTGATATATTACATGAAGTAGGAATCCCTGCTCATATTAAAGGTTATATGTACTTAAGAACCGCTATTTTATCTACTTATTATAATATTGAACTATTAGGACAAGTTACAAAGGTATTATACCCAGATATTGCTCGCCAATACAGTACTACTGCTTCACGAGTTGAAAGAGCAATTCGGCATGCTATTGAAGTTGCATGGAATCGTGGTAATACTGATGCTATTGATGATATTTTCGGCTATACTGTCAGTGCTGCTAAATCTAAACCAACTAATTCTGAATTTATTGCTATGATTGCTGACAAATTGCGCTTAGAACACCAAACCAAAGCCGCAAGTCGTCATAGTTATTTATAAAATCTATAGTTATCTTTTTAGAAAGAATCAATGAGATGAAAGATCTCCATTGATTCTTTATTTTTATTGTCTAATTTCTAATAATAACTTATCTACAATCGTTGAGATAAACTCTGAATTACACGGACGATGATTGATTCTATAACCAAATACATCATCTAATTCATCTTGATCTCCATTTTCCCAAGTATTCTTAATTATATGCCGAATTGATTGTTCAACACGTGAAGCTGTTGTTCCATGTGCTCTAGCAATTCTGGGATATAACTCTCTAGTAATCTCACTTAAAAGATTAATATTTTCAATCACCATTGTAGTCCCGGTAACTAAATAATAAAAGCCTCTTAAATGACGTGGCATTCCCATTTTAATTAATATATCATGAACTCTTTTTTCATTATTTATTTTAGAACTATATTCGATCTTGTTAATTGTTGTTGCATTTACAATATTTTTTATAATTTCCATAAAATAATTATAATTTAATGGTTTTTTGAAATAATAATCAATTTTCAATTTTTCTAATTGATCAAATATCATTCCACTACTAAAATTACTTATACAAATAATATTTCGAAACGCATTATAATTAATTTCCTTAACTCTTTTAACAATTCCAAGTCCATCTATTTCCATTAATATCAAATCAACAATTAATAAGTCACAACTATTACTTGACAAATAATTTATACAATCGCTGCCACTATCAAAATCTGCTTTTAAAACATATTTTTCCCGTTCTTTAATCTTACCTATCAAATTTTTTCTTAATTCTTGATCTTCTGTCAATATTACTATAGTTATTTCACTGTCCATTTTAATTTTTCAATGTTATCCACATTTCTCCTCACTCTTTACTTTATCCCTGTTTTTTATCTCTTACTAAATTTCTAAAAATTTACATATTAGCAAAATTTTCTTCAATATCCCCATTATTTATTTTCCCCCTTTCTGGCTAACAAAAAAAGTATAACAAATTTTTGTGGTTTAGAATATAAAACTTATGTGTATAAAAAAAATTCACAATAATTTTATAAAAAAAGGACTCAAAATTTCTCTTGAATCCATAAACTTTATTTTATTATTTAAATAATGCACTACCAATTCTAACTAATGTTGCTCCACATTCCATGGCTTCATGATAATCATTTGACATTCCCATTGAAATCTCACTCATTGGAAATTCTGGATACTTGTTTTTCAAGTCATCAAATAATTCTTTAGTTTGTTTAAAATAAACACGTGTTTCTTCATGATTAATATTTGGTGCCATCATCATTAATCCTTTTACTTCTAAATGCGGACATTTTTTTAAATAATCAAATACTTCTTCAATTTCTTCAACTTCAAAACCATGTTTACTTTCTTCTTTAGCAACATTGACCTGCACTAAAATTGGCATCTTTAATTCATGTTTACGAGCCTGCTTTTCAACTTCATCAATTAATGAATAACTTGCAATTGAATGAATTAAAGTAACTTTATCAATAATATATTTTACTTTATTTGTTTGCAAAGTCCCTATAAAATGAAATTCTCCATTACCATGGTAATGTTCATATTTTTCTAAAAAAGCCTGAACACGATTTTCACCAAAATACTTCACACCTAAAGCTTCTAGTTTTTCAATTTCATGATAATCAACATATTTTGTAGCTGCTACTAATTTAGCGCCTTTAACTTGCGCTAATATTTCTTTTACTGCTTCTTCATTTACTATCATTTATATCCCTCCATAGACAATATTTCCATCAATAATAGTTGCAAGAACTTTAATATCCTTTATTTTATTTACGTCTACTGATAGTATATCATTTTCTAGAATAACTAGATCACAAAATTTTCCAATTTCTATTGATCCTTTGATATTTTCTTCAAATGAAGCATATGCTCCATCAATAGTAAATGAATCAATTGCTTCCTCTCTAGTTAAAGACTGCTCTTTTAAATATGGTCCAGTCCCATCAATTGATGTTCTTGTTATTGCTAGTTGAATACCTTTTAAGATATCAGGTTTTTCAACCGGACAATCAGAACCATTAGAAATAGTAGTAATTTCTTTCAATGTTTTAAAATTATAAGAAGTTTTAGCAATCTCTGGCTTTACACGTTCATTAACAATATGATTATCATAATCCAAAAAAATACTTTGAATATATGCATGTAGATGCAATTGTTTTATTTTTAACAATTGATCTTGGCGAGTAATTTGACAATGAACAATACCATGACGATGATCTTGACGTGGATGGTTAGCTAAAGCATATTCATAAGCTTCAATTATCCAATCAAGAATTCCATCACCAATTGCATGAATAGCTATTTGCATTTGATTTTTATTTGCAAAATCAAACATTTCTTTAAATTCTTCTTTAGTATATACAGGAATTCCTTGAGTAGTAGGATCATCATAATATGGTTCACTTAAATATGCAGTCCGTCCACCAAGTGAACCATCACCAAGCATTTTTAATGGTCCAATCTTAAACATATTAGTTCCAACTCCAGTATGATATCCAGAATCAACAAATTCTTTTAATGTTACTATATTGGTAAATTGAGCTTGTTCATATACTCGCACTGTTAATTTATTTTCAGCATCTAACTGTTTTAATGCTTCTAGTGCATCATGATAATTATCTGTTGCACTTAAAAAATCATCACTTTGTACAGAAGTTATCCCATAAGAATTTAAACTTTTTTGAGCGATCATAATTGACTCTTTAATATCATCTACAGTTGGTTTGCCTATTGCATTATAGATTAAATTTAATGCATTTTCTTTAAAAATACCAGTTTCTAAATCATAACTGCCCCCTTCAACTTCTTGGTCATGGATATTTGCTAATTCAATTGCTTTACTATTAGCTACTAAAATATGTCCACAAGCTCTTGTAATTACAATTGGGTCTTCTTTACTAATTGAATCTAAATCTTTACGAGTTGGAAATCTTGAAACATCTTTAAAATAATCATGATTCCAGCCCCTCCCAACTAGCCATTTTCCTGGTAATAAATTACGCTGTAATTCTCCAAGAAGATCAGCTAATGAATCAGTATGATTTTCTAATAAAAGATTTCTTAAACTTTGTCCATAATTAACTAAATGCATATGTGAATCATTAAAACCAGGATAGACATATTTTTTCTTTAAATCAATACTATCACCATTATATTTTAATGCTTCATCATCATTACCAATAAAAATAATTTTGCCATGTTTTTCAACAAATGCTGTTGCCTTTTTATGACCATATAAATTTCCATTATAATAAATTTTCATTATAATTACCTCAACTATCTATCTTTTTATCAATATTTATACATGTAATAGAAACCGCATCACAACCATTGATCCATTTGATTCTTCTAATATATAATTGTAACTTAGCCCCTATAGCATCATTATATATTAATTTATTATAAGTTTCCTGGTTTTTGTTCATTTCTTTTAAAGGACAATTTTCGCATTGTTGTTCTTTAGACAAAAATGTTCGATAACAATAATCACCTATTTTAATATTTTTATACATTTTTCTTATTCGATTATTTACATATATCAATCGAAATGTATTTGGATTAATTATATAAATACTGTTTTCTTGAAAATCTAATATGTTTTGCATTATTTGACTATACAAATTTTTTTCCTGTTCCTGATATTTTTTTACAATAAATGTATTAATAATCGCAATAGCAGTTATTAGATTTTCTTTTTCTTCATTAGTAAATTGGTATAATTCATGATATTCTAAACTTATTATCCCAATAATATCATTTTCACTTTTAATTAAACATTGAATAACAGATTTAATCTCAGTGTCTTTATATATTTTTTTTAATACGTTATTATCATTTAAATTTTCTACATCATCAATCCATAAAATACCATTTTGATTAAACAACTCTCCATATTCATTCAATTTATTCGATGATAATAATTCTATTAAATTGTTTCTAATTTTTTCTTCATACTTTAACGTGCTAATAATCTTATATTTTCCATCAATTAAATCTTTTGTAATTATTAAACTTTGTTTCAAATTATAGTGCATCTCTAATAATTCTAAAATAGCATTAATTGTTTTTTGGAGATTTTGTGAGCTATATAGGATTCTAAAAATATAATCCTCTAAATTTTTTATTATTGCATTTCCAGGTTGTTTAACCATTCTTTTTTTATTGTTTACACTTTTAATATGATTAGTTATTGAACCTGTATACAAATATATATCGTTTTTATTTTCGTTTTTCACTTTATATAACGCTTGATCACTATGAAAATATAGTTCTTTAAAATTATGACCATGATTTGGATATAAAGCAATTCCAATTGAAACAGATATATTAATTTTTATATCACTAGCACCATACAGTTTATTCAAACTTTTACAAATACTTTTTGCTTTTTCAATTACAATATGAACATTAGGAATATTTTTCATTAATATTAGATATTCATCACCACCTAACCGCGCAATTAAATCATCAATCCTAAATAATGATTTTAATTTTCTTGATATTTCACAAAGTAAGGCATCACCATATAAATGTCCAAAATTATCATTTATAGCTTTAAAATTATCAATATCTAATATCATAATTGCATGTTTACTATCAGGAGCTTTTTCTATAAGCTGGTTTATTTTAAATTCTATTGCTTTTCGATTATACAATCCAGTTAGTGGATCTAACTCGATCTTTTTTTGCATCACTAAATCTTTTACTTTATTTTCATTAATATCCTTAATATATTCACATGCATATAACTGATCATTAATACAAATCAGAAAAATAGATACTTTTACAAAATGATATTTCTTAGTCTTTTGATTATAAAACCGATATTCGAACTTTAAATAATGTTCGCCATTTTGATACTCTTTCAACAAATTAACTGTACTTAATTCCTTGATGATTCTTTCATAGTCATTTTCATTAACATTATTAGCTAATGAATATACAAAATCACTATAGTCTTTGCCATTTGTTACTGTGATAAAATTATCAATTCCAACATGCTGTTTTAAAATTCTATTATTGTATAAATCAACTTCAATATAGTATAACGAATCTTTGCCTAAAACTTCTCGATATTCTCGTTCTATTTGATATTTTGTTTTCAATTCAACATATTTATTAATATTTTCTACTGCAGCTATAGCTTTAACCGGTTGATTTTGTTGATCAAAAATGGTTGTACAATTTAATCTTACCCACTGAAACTCTCCATCATAATTACGCATTTTTAATTCAATTTGATTATGTGGTTTTCCTTCAGCCATTTCTTGGCACATTTTTTCTACTCTTTTACTATCTTCACTGCTTATAATATCCATTGTTACTAAACTTTCAGGAATATTATAATATATTCTATTATGATCTAAGATTCGTAAAACGGCCTCATCAGGGCAAAATAATGCTTTTATGCTTCTTTCTTTAATATCATATTCCCATAAATATGTATTAGCTTGCTTAAAAGCAATTTGATAAATCTCTTTATCGATAGCCAATTTATTTTTATCTTTTGATAATTCATCAATATTATTAGCAACTAAAAAATATCCTTCTAATTTACCATGATAATTAGATATTTTTAATACTGTAATTTTAATTGTTTTGTCATTATAATTCTCAAATATTTCTAATTTATTTTCATTTAAAAAGTTCCATTTTTTTATTTTAGCGCATATTTCTTTAATAAAATAATTATTTAAATATTTATCAAATGCTTTATTCTTATATAATAGATTATAATTTTCATCAATCACTACAATTACATTATCAATGACATCTAAAAGCGATTTATATTCGTTATTAAATTTTCCCATTAATTCATAAATACTATTTACTTGCAACATACTTCCCTCCATATCCACTATTTTGATCTAATTAAAACATTATTGCATAGAAAGAATATATGAACGATTTTGATGCTTTATGATAAAGGATTTTAATTAATATCCACCTTATATAATTATTATGTATTTTATTTATGATAAAGTTGTTATATTTTATCTATTTTGATTATAATCATAAACTATTAAATTATTCAAGAACTTTATTAATATTTTGTAAAATCTATTTAAAGTCATAAAAAAAGTATGCTAACTAATGTTAACATACTCTTCAGTCATCAATATTTTAATGTATTCTAGTACCATTAGGTAAGTTTTCAACACTGATAACTTCTAACATATCATCATTATCACCAGCTAAGATCATTCCTTGAGATTCTACCCCTCTTAATTTTGCTGGTTTTAAATTTGCAACAACAATTACTTTTTTACCTACAAATTCTTCTGGTTTATATTTATCAGCAATACCACTTACTATTTGTTTTGTTTCTGTTCCAATATTAATTTTAGAAACTAATAATTTATCAGCCTTAGGATGCTTTTTGCATTCTTCAACTGTTCCAACTACTAATTCAATTTTACTAAAATCATCGATTGTAATTAATTCTTTAGCTTCCTCTTTTTTTACTTCTGGCTTTACTTCTTGTAAAGCTTCTACTTTCTTTTGAATTTCTTTTGGATCTAATCTTGCAAATAACATTTCTGGTTTTTCAACAACTTTTGTACCAGGTTGATATAAACCAAATTGATTTAATTCTAATAAATCGCGTTTATCTGTATTAATTTGATCTAAAATTTTATTAGCTGTTGATGGAATAAATGGTATTAAAGCTACTGCTGCAAAACGTATACTTTCAATTAAATTATAAATAACTGTTGCTAAACGATCTTTTTTACTTTCATCTTTAGCAAGAATCCATGGTGTTGTTTCATCAATATATTTATTAGTTCTTCTAAGTAAAGTAAAGATAGCATCTAAAGCATCAGCAGATTTAAATTCATCCATTTTAGCAATTACTTTCTTTGGCATTTGTAATGCAGCTTCTTTTAATTCATCATCAACTGCTTCACTCACATTTGGATTATTAATAATACCATCAAAATATTTATTTGCCATTGCAATAGTTCTATTTACTAAGTTTCCTAAAACATTAGCTAAATCAGAATTAATTCTTTCTACTAATAAATCCCATGTAATACTTCCATCATTATCATATGGAATTTCATTTAATACATAATATCTTACTGCATCTACACCAAAAATATCTACTAAATCATCAGCATAAATTACATTTCCTTTAGATTTAGACATTTTACTTTCACCTTGTAATAACCAAGGATGTCCAAATACTTGTTTTGGTAATGGGATATCTAAAGCCATTAGCATAATTGGCCAATAAATAGTATGGAATCTTACTATATCTTTTCCAATTAAATGTAAATCAGCTGGCCAGTATTTTTTATATAATTCGCCATGATTACCATCTACATCGTATCCTAATCCAGTAATATAATTAGTTAAAGCATCAATCCACACATATACAACATGTTTAGGATCAAAATCAACAGGAATAGACCATTTAAATGATGTTCTAGAAACACATAAGTCTTGTAAACCTGGTTTTAAGAAATTGTTGATCATTTCATTTTTACGAGATGCTGGTTGAATAAATTCTGGATGCTCTTCAATATGTTTCATTAAACGATCTTGATATTTAGATAATTTAAAGAAATATGCTTCTTCTTTTGCATCATGTACTTCACCACCACAATCTGGACATTTACCATCTACTAATTGAGTTTCTGTGAAGAAAGATTCACATGCAGTACAATATTTACCTTCATAATGTCCTAAATAAATATCACCTTGATCATATAATTTTTTGAATATTTTTTGAACTTGTTTAATATGATATTCATCTGTCGTTCTCATGAAACGATCATATGTTGTATCCATTAAATCCCAAATTCTTTTTACTTCTGCTGCTTTTTCATCAACAAATTGTTTTGGTGGAATTCCAGCTTCATTAGCTTTTAATTCTATTTTTTGTCCATGTTCATCAGTACCTGTTTGAAAATAGACATTATATCCTTCTTGTCGTTTAAATCTTGCAATTGCATCAGCTAAAATAATTTCATATGTATTCCCTATATGAGGTTTACCTGAAGTATATGTAATCGCTGTTGTTAAATAATAATCTTTATTATCTTTCATATCCACTTCTCCTTTTCTAAAAATAAAAAACGCCCTTATTAAAAGGACGAAATAATCGCGGTACCACCTTTTTTACACAAAAATGTGTCACTCAATACTTTTAACGCAAGTTAAACGGTTATCTTTAATTATTCGAGATAACAGCTCTGGGCCCATCACTTAAAGCTTAACTCTTAGTTTCCACCAGCCACTAAGTCTCTATTAGCGCTACTTTAACATTTTCCCTTCTTCGCTTTTCCACTCTTAACTTTAACAAACTCTAAGCCTAAAGTCAAATTAATTTTCATCTAATATTGTAGTTCCATAAGAATTATCTATCACACATAACCATTTACCATCTATCAAACGATAAACATAGGTTGCCCTTCTTTCCATACTATATTCACTTTCTTGAGCATTATTTGCATCTAGTAAGGTTTGTGATATAACTAAAACTGTATCACCAGCTTCTAAAAATTCCATTTTCCCTTGAGTTGGAACAATACTATTATCAAAATATTTGGCTATTTTAATAAAAGCTTCTTTAATTTTTTTTTCCACGAGCAATTTTACCTGGTCTAACTACCAAAATTGCATCATCACTATAAAAATCCATCAAATGATCAAAATCTTCATTTTTTATTGCTAAATCTGCTTGTTTAATTAATTCTTTAATTACTTCCATTTATACCACCCCTCAATATTATAACATATTATCAAATATAATGTTTCACGTGAAACATTATATTTGATAATCATCACTTCATTTCATATATTATAAAGCATGAGTATTTGAATTTAGAGTCTATGCAAAAATTACAAGATAATTCTAATTTTTAATAAATTTTATATTTATACTTGTACTTATTTACTATATTGCTTTTGCATATCTAATACCTAATTTATATATACCTAAATTCATCAAGATTATATTATTATAATGATCTAATAACATTTAGTTACCAAATCTAATCCAATATTAGTATCAAAAATATTATTTATTTTAAAATAATATTTTTATTCTTTAAAACTTAATTAATCTATATTATATTTTTCCTATTTTGTAACTACTGGATTATCAAAGTTTACTTTTATAATATTTTTATCAGAAATATTTTCTTTTATCTTTATATTTTAAAATCATATATTTATTAAACAATATCTATATGCTATTTTTTATTATATTCATATCATTCGTATTTTATAATTATGATTTTCTTGCTACTATTATATTTAAAATTATTTTTCATGTTAACTACTTTATTATAATAATGTTATTATATTTAAAATTATCAGTTATATATAATATTTATTATCACTCGTTAAGTCCTCATTTGTTTTATATTTGTAGTTACAGCTTTTTTTATTAATCATGGAGATTTTATTATTGTTTAATTTCTCAATATTTAGAAATAAAATGTTTCACGTGAAACATTTTATTTCTATCATTTATTACCTATTACCATCCCATGGCCGATTTATTTCTAAATAGATCTTTTGCATTTCTAAATCAGTCTGCGCCATTTTATCCGCACATTCTTTTAATCTAATTTTAATATCATTATTTGTTTTTGATTCATTTTTGTAACAAAGTTCGTGTTCCAATGATGCCCAACAATCCATTGCAATTGTTCTAATTTGAATTTCTACTGGAACATTGATTTTGCCATCTTTTTGATAAACAAGTACACTAACAATTAAATGAAAACTGCGATACCCATTATTTTTTGGATACTGAATATAATTACTATGTTTAATTTGTGTAATATCATCTTGATTAACTAGTAATTGAGCTATATATTGAATATCATTTAAATAATTACAAATAACCCTAATACCAGCAATATCATATAATTTTTTAATAGCAGCAACTGTTTGATCAAGTTTCTTTCTTTTTAATTTGCCTTTAATACTTTCTATAGATTTAATTCGATATTGAATACCATGAATTGGACTATGTCTATACTTAAAATTTAATTCTTGATCTATTAATTCCAATTTGGTCTTAATAATCTTAATAGCAGCTTCATATTGTTGCATTAACTCATTAAACTTTTCATTTTCATAACTTATTATTTCCCAATCCATTATATATCACCCATATAATACTTTATTAAAATATTTTAAAAACAATATATATTAATTATGTTTTTTTGTGTTTTATCAATATTTCTATTATCTCAACTTATCTAATATATATTGTTAAACATATAAATAAATTTAAATCTTCTGTCTCTTTGTCTCCTTTTAATATGTATTTCTATATAATAATATTTTCTATTAATTAAATTTAATAGCATTATAAATTTTAATATACTTATTATAAATAATTATTTATTAATAGCTACCTATAATATTTACAGTCTTACTATATTTGATAAAGTATATATCATATGCCTGATTATTCTCCTATATTTTAGTTTTGCAATTTTCCAAGTAGTAATATCGTTTATAAGAGAATATTTTACATTATCATTGTACTAAAGCTTATTTAAAATTTACAGAATATCTGTAAGTTTAATTATAAAAAAATACTCCGCTAATATTAGCGAAGTACTGTTTTTAATTCTTTATACTCACCTAATGTAGATAATGTTACAAATTGATATCCCTTATTAGCTAACTCAGCTAATGCCATTTCCAATCCATCAACTGTAAAGTTATGAATATCATGGATAAGTACTACTGCACCATCATAAGCATTGTTAACAATAGCATCTTTTATTTTATTGGCATCTTTTAACTTCCAATCTAATGTATCCACTGTCCATAAAGCAATTTGCATTCCATTATTTTTGACAACAGTTTTTACATTATCATTATAAGCTCCAAATGGTGGTCTAATTAAACTTGGTTCATCTCCAGTAATACTGAAAATTGCATTTTGTGTATCAACAATTTGTTTATTAACAGCATTTGTATCTAATTTTCTTAAATCAGGATGATCCCAAGAATGACTTGCAATTTCAAAACCATGTTCATATACTGTTTTAACAATATCTGGATATGCTTGAACATTTTTACCTAATTGGAAAAATGTTGCACGACCATTATATTTTTCAAACATCTCAACAACACGAAGTGTATTTGTTTTATGCGGTCCGTCATCTAGAGTAAAAGCAATCATTTTTTTATTTGGATCGATTTTAGGTAATGGTGTCGGAGTTTTAACATCTAACGGGGCATTTGAAGGAATATTTTTATTTGCTAATCTAATTAAATCTTTATTTTCTTCATATTTAATTTCAACTTTTTCCTTCAATTTATCATTAGTATATATAACAACCTTATCCTTTTTTATTTCTAAATTATCATTGTCTTGATTTATATTATCAATACCATTGATATTTGCTAGTGATATTTTGTAATTCTTTCTTAATACATCATTAACTGTTAAAACTTTCTCGTTTTTAGTATCGTAACAAAATAGCTTATTTGACTGTTCTACTAATTTATCATCTTCATTATAGCGATTCATAGAGAGTTTTAAATTGACATACTGTTTATAAACTTGATCTATTGAATAATCCATATAAAGGATATCTTTACTATCCTTATTAGCTTTTTGATCTTTTATATAATCATTCCAATAATCATTGATGATTTTATTCAACTCTTTTATATTGGTTTTTGGATAATACATTGATATAAAGAATTGTTCATTTTCTTTTTGATAATGCTGGACTTCGCCAATTTTTTTATTATTTTCATCATATTGGTAATATTTTTCATAAGGTCCTTCTCTATTGGTAATCCAAAAAACAAATGCTATAATTATTGCAATTATCAGAAATAAAATTGCTAATGATTTTTTCTTAAATCTTAATTTTTTATTTTTTCTATATCTATATTCCATACTTACATCCTTTCCATGAAACTATCATACTTTATTTATTATTTTAAATCAAACGACAAAATATAGAAATACAGAAATTCTTAAATGTTTCACGTGAAACATTTAAGAATTTAATTACTAAAAAATGACGATATTAATCATTTTGACTATGATATAATGCGTATAATTCATTTTTATTAACTTTTCTTAATTTAGATACTTCTTTTATAGCATCTTTAACACTCATTCCTTTATTTACATAATTATCTACCTCTGTAATAAGTATTTCTGGAGATAAATTAACTTCATCATTATCATTATTACCAGAAACAACAATTACCATTTCCCCTTTTAGCTCTGCAGTGATAGAAATGATCTCACTAATTTTCCCTCTTATAATTTCTTCATGTTTTTTTGTAATCTCACGACAAAGTGCAATATGACGATCACCCAAGATATCTTGCATTAACTTCAATGTTTTACTAATTCGATGTGGTGATTCATAAAATACGATTGTTTCTCGATAGTTTTTTAATTTTTCTAATTCTTTTCTTTTTTTCTTATCCTGATGATCTAGGAAGCCATAGAATAAAAATGGCTGTGGTGCAATACCAGAAACTACTAAAGCATCTAAACAAGCATTAGCCCCACTAACAGGAATTACATTAATATTATTTTCAATAGCAGCTTTAACAAGTTCGTATCCTGGATCAGAAATTGCTGGATAACCAGCATCACTAACTAAAGCAATATTATTACCTTCTAATAATAAATTAATTAATTTAGGAATCGATTGGCTTAAATTGTGCTCATGATGAGATATTAATTTAGTTTTAATATTATAATGATTTAATAATTTAATTGTATTTCTAGTATCTTCTGCACCAATATAATCAACTTCATTTAAGATATTAATTGCACGAAATGTAATTTCTTCTAAATTTCCTATTGGAGTGGCAACTAAATATAAAGATGGCGCTTGATTTTCAAAACTTTTTTGTCTATTCATATATTTTTTCTCCAAACATTTTTCTTACTTCATTACTATAAGAACCATCTTCATTATGAGCATATAATGGTGGTTCAATTTTTAGTCCTTTTTTACCTTTATACATTCCTTCAACTAACAAAACATGACTGTCTCGATTAACCTTCGGATAGACAAATCTAATTCTTTTAGGTTCAATATCATATTTTTGCATAACATTTAATATTTCAATCATCCGATCAGGACGATGAACCATAGCAAAACGTCCTTTATTATCTAATAAAAAGGCAGCTGCTTTAATTATACCCTCTAAATCTATTTTTATTTCATGACGAGCTATTGTTAAATATTCATTTTCGTTTAAATTACTTTCTTCATCTACTCTAAAAAATGGTGGGTTACAAACAACTAAACCAACTTTAGGAAAGTTTTTGACAAAATTCGCAATATCGTCATGAACTATTTCTATTTGATCTTCTAGATTATTTAAAGCAATGTTTTTATTAGCTAGTTCAACTGCTTCTTGTTGAATTTCTACTCCAGTAATTTTTCGATTTGTTCTTTTTGATAAAAGTAAAGGTATTGCCGCATTATTGGTTCCAAAATCAACTATATGTTTTACATCTTTATTAATGGTACAAAAATTAGCTAATAAAACAGTATCCAAAGAAAAGTTAAACATGTCTTTCCTTTGGATAATCTTCATGTTCTTATGAGCTAATAAATAGTTAACTACTTCTTGATCAGACATAACTAATTAGGCTTTTGATTAAATTCAATTTCATCTAGATTAACAAAAATTACTGCACCATTATTATCGATTTTAATTAAATCATTAATTATATTCAAACCTAATACTTTTACTTCTTTACCTTCATATTTAACGCGACTACCTATTTTTGGAAAACGTTGTTTCTCTAATGAATAAACATCGTCTTCATATTTTAAACAACACATTAATCGACCACAGGCTCCAGATATTTTATCAATATTTATTGCCAACATCTGATTTTTTGCCATGTTAATTGATACACCATTAAATTCTCCTAATAAGGATGTACAACAAAGTGGTAATCCGCATGTTCCTATTCCTCCAATTATTTTTGCTTTATCACGGGGACCTATCTGTCTTAATTCAATTCGACAACGAAAAACTGTTGCTAACTCTTTTAATAACTCACGAAAATCCACTCTAACATCTGAAGTATACATAAAAATTACTTTTGCTTTATCCAGAGTAAATTCGCAATTGGTTAATTGCATATCGACATCATAACGAGCTACAATATCTCGACAAGTTACCAATGCTTCTTTAGCGTCTTCAAGATTTTTTAGATATGCCTCTACATCTTTTTTTGTTGCTCGACGAGTTATTTTTTTTAATTCTGTATCTAAGTTAAATTCTTCTATTGATTTTAATGATTGTGATATTTCACCTAATTCTACACCACGAGCAGTTTCAACAACTACATAATCGCCTTTTTCTAAATCAATATCAGTAGAAAAGTAATAAACTTTTCCAGCACTTTTGAATTTAACACTTGCTAATTTAAGTTGTTCCATATAATCTCCTTTCTATAAACGATACATCATACTATCCATTAACATTAATAGATTAGCATTGCTTTCTATTGTATAAATAGTTTCTAAAATAATTTCAATTTGTTTTATTAATTTGTTTTCATCTATTTGCAAACTATTAAAGAAATCGTAATGGGCACTGAATACTAAATTTTGATTATGTTTCACGTGAAACATATCTTTCATTGCTAAAACAAGCATATTTAAAAATAATTTAATATCATCACGTTCTTTATAGTTCTTCAATAAATTAGTTTGAACATTAATAATCAAATTCATTCTTTTCGTATACAAATCCTCAATAAAATTAATTACTTCAGTTTGCATATATTCAAATCTTTCATCATATAAATTTTTAGCTTCTTCTTCACTAGCTGATAAATATGTTAAAATTTTAGCAGCCTCTTCAGGAATATTACTTTTAATTAAAGCTTTATATATTACCTCTTTACTATCAGGCTTAATATCAATAACTTGACAACGTGACAATATAGTTGGTAATACCCTACTAATATTATTAGTAGTAAAAATAGCATAAATTCCTGATGTCGGTTCTTCTAACATCTTTAATAATGTATTCATAGCTTCTTTAGTAGCTGATTCAATATTTTCAATAATATAAATTTTTGCTTTACCTTCTAAAGAAGATTTTTTGAAAGTATCTTGGATATATTCAATATCACCTTTTTTTATTGAAGTCTCTTTTCCATCATATCTAATAATATCTCCATACTTATTTTCTAGAACTTTACGACAATCATTACATTTTTCACAAGCTAAAGTTTCGTCACAAATTAATGACATTGCTAAGTAATTTAATGGTACTTTCGTATTATTACCAACTAGTAAAAAAGCATGAGGAATTTTATTTTGAATAAATTCATTTTTTATTAAATTATAGAATTTTGGTTGATTTTCCTGTAAATATTCTTTCATAACTTTTCCTTTATTACAGTTAAAACTTGATCAACGACTTCATCTATTGACTTATTAGCATCAATTTTAGTGATTCGATCAGCAAACTTATTACAAATTTCCATATAACCTTCATAAACCTTTTTATGAAAATCATTTGACTCTAAATCTAAACGATCTCTGCTACGATTTCCTTTATTAATTCTTGCTAACCCAATTTCATATGGTAAATCAAAAAAGATAGTAGCATCTGGCTGAATATCACCAATTGCAAATTGATTCATTTGATAAACTTCATCAATTCCAATTCCTCTAGCCACTCCTTGATATGCTAGAGAACTGTCAACGAAACGATCACAAATTACAATATATCCTTGATTTAATGCTGGCTGTACTTTTTCAATTAAATGTTGGCGTCTAGCTGCTGCATATAATAAAGCTTCCGTACGAGCTTCCATTTTAACATTTTTTTTATCTAAAATAATATTTCTTATTTGTTCAGAAATATCAATTCCACCTGGTTCTCTTGTTAATAAAACTTTGTGTCCTCCATCTTTTAGTTTTTCAACAATAATTTTAGACACTGTTGTCTTACCACTACCATCAGGTCCTTCTAATGTAATAAACTTACCTTTCATTTTTATTTCCTTCCAATTTTTTATAGACTTTCGTTGTATATTATAACATATAGCAATTAAAACGTCATTTTAAATAAATCATTAAAAATATTGATTTAGCCAATATAAATACCCTATTTTCCTCTATTATATTTGGAAATAAATTAATAAAAAAAATTAGCACTCTATACTTGACAGTGCTAAAAAATAGACTATAATAATAGTTGTAAAAAGAAAAGATGATTTATTCATGAAGTAATTTCAAAGAATAAATTTAAAAGGAGATGATTTATATGAAATTACTACCTGGATTTGCAACTTTTGATGATGTTTTTGATAACATGTTTGATGATCCTTTCTTTAGAGGAACTAGAACTACTAATTTAATGAAAACTGATGTTAAAGAAATCGGTGATAACTATCAATTAGAAATGGAAGTTCCTGGCTTTGCTAAGGAAGATATTTCTATTGAATTACATGATGGATATTTAAATATCAGTGCTAAAAAATCTAATGATAACGATGAAAAAGACAATGATGGTAATATCATTCGTCGCGAACGTTATTCAGGATCTTGTTCACGTAGCTTCTATGTTGGTGATGATATCAAACAAGAAGATATTAAAGCAAGTTATAACAATGGTGAGTTGATTATTACATTGCCTAAAGAAGCACCAAAACAAGTAGAAACAAAAAGTAATTTTATTCCAATTGAATAATTTTAGTTAACATTTTCACTATAGTTGATGCTAAAAATAAGAATATTATGATGAAGATGATTTATTCATGAAGTAATTTCGAAAAATAAATTTAAAAGGAGATGATTTATATGAAATTACTACCTGGATTTGCAACTTTTGATGATGTTTTTGATAACATGTTTGATGATCCTTTCTTTAGAGGAACTAGAACTACTAATTTAATGAAAACTGATGTTAAAGAAGTCGGTGATAACTATCAATTAGAAATGGAAGTTCCTGGCTTTGCTAAGGAAGATATTTCTATTGAATTGCATGATGGATATTTAAATATCAGTGCTAAAAAATCTAATGATAACGATCAAAAAGACAATGATGGTAATATCATTCGTCGCGAACGTTATTCAGGATCTTGTTCACGTAGCTTCTATGTTGGTGATGATATCAAACAAGAAGATATTAAAGCAAGTTATAACAATGGTGAGTTGATTATTAAATTGCCTAAAGAAGCACCAAAACAAGTAGAAACAAAAAGTAATTTTATTCCAATTGAATAATTTTAGTTAACATTTTCACTATAGTTGATGCTAAAAATAAGAATATTATGATGAAGATGATTTATTCATGAAGTAATTTCGAAAAATAAATTTAAAAGGAGATGATTTATATGAAATTACTACCTGGATTTGCAACTTTTGATGATGTTTTTGATAACATGTTTGATGATCCTTTCTTTAGAGGAACTAGAACTACTAATTTAATGAAAACTGATGTTAAAGAAATCGGTGATAACTATCAATTAGAAATGGAAGTTCCTGGCTTTGCTAAGGAAGATATTTCTATTGAATTGCATGATGGATATTTAAATATCAGTGCTAAAAAATCTAATGATAACGATCAAAAAGACAATGATGGTAATATCATTCGTCGCGAACGTTATTCAGGATCTTGTTCACGTAGCTTCTATGTTGGTGATGATATCAAACAAGAAGATATTAAAGCAAGTTATAACAATGGTGAATTGATTATTACATTACCTAAAAATGCTCCAAGAGAAATTGATACGAGCAGTAAATATATTCCTATTGATTAAAATCCGGTTTAAAAACCGGATTTTTTCTATATTAGTGAGATAATATAAATAATGATAATTCCAGATAATGGTAATAATGATAAAATAAAAATATTTAAAAAGTTATAACTAAAATAGTTGTTAGTAAAAATATTTATCAAAAATAAAATTATATAAGCTCTAATGATTACATAAATAATTTGTTTCATAAAAAAACACCTCATTAAATTGTATGAGATGTTTATATTTTTTTTCTACCTTCTAATGATTTTAATAATGTTAACTCATCAGCATAATCAATATTACTTCCTATTGGAAGACCATTAGCAATTCTACTAGTATTAATATTTTTCTTGGCTAATAACTTGGCTAAATAAAGAGCTGTTGTCTCTCCATCTCTAGTAGGATTAGTAGCAATAATTACTTCTTTAACATTATCATCTAAGCGATCAAATAGTGAAGCAATATTTAAGTCTTCGATTGTTTTACCTTCCATAATCGATACAGAACCATGTAAAACATGATATAAGCCTCGATATTCTTTTACTTTTTCCATTGCAAAGACATCTTTAGGATCTTCAACTATACAAATAGTAGACTGATCACGATCAGGATCTAAACAAATATCGCAATATTCATTTTCGCATATATGACCACATTTTTTACAATAATGAATTTTATCTTGAATTGTTGCTAAAGCCTCAGCAAATTCATCAACATATTTTTTATCCATAGATAAAATATGATAAACTAATCTTTCAGCACTTTTACCGCCAATTCCAGGCAAACGTTTAAAACAATCTACTAAATCCTGAAATGCTTGTGGATAATTCATAAGTACCTCCTATTCTTCAAATTCAACTAAATCACCAAACAGTTCAACTGCTAAAGCCTGCGCATCATTTAATTCAGGCTGATTATCTTCTACATCACCAATATGATGGAGAACAATTGGCTGTGGTTTTGGTAAAGTTCCAGAGCGCATCATTTTAATATATGTATTTCTAAGTTCTGTCCAATTACTACTTTTTACAGCAATAAAATCATAACTTTCACCTAAAACTTCTGTTAAAAACTTCTTCAACTGATGATAGTTTCTAGTTTCGTTTACTTCATTAACATTTGGCTGATGTTCAAAAGCAATAATAATACCACCTTCACAAGCAGCAACCGGAGTTCCATCGCAAAGCATTGAAGCAAATTTTGCTGTATTTAAATTAAAACGATAACGAGCAATTACTGACCATTTTTCTTTAATTTCATTTAAAACAGTTCGTTTTGCTTGAACTAAAATATTTAATATGTCATCAAATGATACTTCAACATTAACTATTTCTTTCTTTTCTGTTTTTACAGGTTTACTTTCTACTTCTATCGATTCAATTGGATTATTAACTTCTTCGCTATATGTTAAATCTTCAGGATAATAATCAGGCTCATTAATAGGTTCATTATAATATTCGTCTTCTTGGATATCAATAATTGGTTGCTGTTGTACATTATTTTGATTATCAATACCTGCTTCTTGTTGATTATTATTTTGAACATCAGCAGATATATTTTCTTGAATATCATTTTCAACTACTGATGTTGCTTTTGAAGTATGGTCAACTTGTAAAACAGGTGTATTTTCTACATTAATTTTATTTTCATCTTTGACTTTATTACAAATTTTAAGCATTGCTAGTTCAAAATATGTATTAGCATTAACTGATTGACTATAATGTGAACTAGCATCAATTAAAATATCAATGATTTCAAATGCTTCTTCTACTAGAATATATGGTGCTAAATTATCAACATCTTGTTTAGTTAAGACAAATAAAATAGAAATATCCAGAGTATTTTTATAAATAATAATATCTTTTAAAACGTCAATTAAATCAAACGTTAATCTTTTAATATCTATACTACCGCTTAGCATGTTTTCAAGCGACTCTAAAACACCCTTGATATCTTTAGATAATAATTGCTTAATAAACTTAATTTTATTATCCATTGATAATAAGCCATATACTTCATTTACGTTAGCGACCGTAAGTTCATTATTAAAAGCTAAACACTGCTCTAAGATACTTAAAGCATCACGCATTCCCCCATCAGCTAGTTTTGCAACTAATTCTAGAGCTTTAAGGTCATATTTTTTTTGTTCAGATTTTAAAACAAATTCTAATCGCTCAACGATATCATGATCATCAACTTTTTTAAAATCAAAACGCTGACATCTAGAAATAATAGTTGGTAAAATTTTATGAGGTTCTGTTGTCGCTAAAATAAAAACAATATGAGCAGGTGGTTCTTCTAATGTTTTTAATAAAGCATTGAAAGCTCCTGGTGACATCATATGAACTTCATCAATAATATAAACTTTATATTTACCGTTTATAGGTGCATATTTTACTTTATCAATTAAATCACGTACTTCATCAACACCATTATTACTAGCAGCATCTATTTCAATAACATCAGGATGCTCCCCTGCAGTTATAGCCTTGCAATTAGGACAATTGTCACATGGTGGATTTTCCCCGGTACAATTTAAAGCTTTTGCTAATAATTTAGCGATAGTTGTTTTTCCGGTTCCACGAGGACCAGCAAACAAATAAGCATGACCAATCCGATTTTCTTTAATAGCATTTTTTAATGTTGTAACTATATGTTCTTGTCCCGCAACTTCTTCAAATGTTTGAGGTCGATATGACCGATATAAAGCTTTATATGACATCACTAATTCACTCCTCACTTTTACCTATTATACTATATAATCGATAAAAAAAGGATAAAATTATTAACTTTTATCCTTCTTTCGTTTATTTTTAAAATAATCTTTAATTACTTTAGAGCACTGTTCTTCTAAAATGCCAGGTATAATTTCTGGATGATGGTTGACAGGCTTTTCACTTTGATAAATACTCGTTAAAGCTAACCACCTTGATTCATAGGCTCCAAAAACAACTTTCTTTATCCGACTATTTATTATTGCTCCAGAACACATTACGCAAGGTTCTAAAGTTACATATAAAGTACATTCATCAAGATACCATGAATCTAACTTTTTACAAGCTTCTTCAATTGCTAAAATTTCTGCATGAGCTGTAGCTAATTTGCTAGTTTGTCGTAAATTATGACTACTACTAATAATTTGATTATCTTTAACAATAATAGCTCCCACAGGCACTTCATCTTTTTCAAGACATTTTAAAGCTTCCAAATATGCAATCTTCATAAATTCAATATCTTGATCCATAATTTTTCTCCTTTATACAAAAAACCACTACACATAGACGGTTATTCTTAATGCTGCTACCTTCCGGTCCTGACATGGTTCGAAGCCGCCTATTGTAATGGCAAATATGATTATATCTTATCTATTAAATAATTTCAATCATTTTTATTATTTATTTATTAAATGTATATTATCATTAACTATAAAAATAAGTTTTACATAGCTTCATTTAATAATAATTGTTTTTCATCATTATCATTAAAAGCGATTTTCTTCAATCCTGGTTCAAACCATTTAGTAAAAAGACCAATTAATTTTCCTGTTAATAAAGCTGAAATCAATGTTCCTTCTCTAATTGCTGTTACTCCGCCTAAGAAAATTAAAGAAATGATAACACCAATTAAAACAAATAAGCAATCACAAATAATTTTAATTTTAGAAAAAGGCATATTTAAACGTTCACTAAGTGCTAAATTTAATCCTTCTGGAGCATTAGGAACAATATCCATAATAATATATATAGTTGCTCCAAAAGCACATATTATTATTCCTAAAATCATTAAAATAAATTGACTTGTATATGTTTGCGGATTTAAACCACTTAACATTTGACCAGTGAAGTCAACAAAAAAGCCAAATGCAAAACTAAATGGTGCTTGTAATAAATTCTTTTTCTTAAAATTTTTTTTAAAACCAAAATTTGAATTAATACAAAAATTACATATGTAACAATTGTAATTGTTCCTAAACTAATATTAACTGCCTCACTTAATGGTAAAGTAAATGCAGAAACTGGTGAAATTCCTAAACCAGAAATTATTGATAAATTAATTCCAATTGTAATAATAAATAAGCCTATAAAATATAATCCAACACGATTTACTAATTTCATTTTTAACCTCCTAATCTAATAAAAAAAGTAGGTACCTATTTGACACCTACATCATATCGTTAATATTTAATTATGTCTAATACTTATTTTTTATTACTAATTATACATTAAAAGCATTGATGATTATTATTTAATCATATTTTTTCGATCAAATTCTTCCATTTCTTCTTTAGTAACAATCGCATCCTGACATCGTCCACAATCACTACAACCATTACATATCAGCCTTGAACCACATTCTTTACACTTTTGACGATAATGCATTATATACTCATCTTTAGTAAGATTGAATTTAATTGGTTTACCGTAATTTTGAAGTTTTGATTTATAAGCTAATTGACTTTGTTTAGCTTTTGAAGGAATACAATATCCCTTATTATTTTTTATAAAATAGGTTCCTGTTTCAATAAAACAAAATTTTATATTCCTTTTTTTAGCCTGTTTATATAAATCTAAAACCCACTCATAATGGCATGGCCGACTACCTTCATAATTTTCGCCACCAACAATGATTTGTTCAATTCTATCAAAAGATAAATATTTAGAAATATCTATCGGTCCAAGTAATGGCGCACACATAATTCCTAAATGCTTAGCTGGCAAATCTAATAAAATAGGTATACGTTGATTAGCCCTTTTTTGGTTTTCACAAGTAACATTCAAAATAACATTTTCATAACCATCCTGCCAATCACTTGGAAGACACTCTTTAATTCTTTCAGCTCTTTTAGTTAGAATAAAAAACTTAACATCACTTCTTTGTTTTATAATCTGCCATACTTCATCACGCCACTTATCAGCTTCTTCAAGAAAAAAATCAGAAGCCATGCAAATTCTAATTAATTCACCGCTTTTTATCTTATACTCACCTTTACGATTTTTACTTAATGGATAATAAAAATTTTTAGTTTTATAAATATTTGAACCATCTTTGTCATATTTTTTATCCATATAAAACATATAACAATTTAAGCATCCTTCACTTATCTTTTTACATCCATGCCAAGGATTCCAAATATCATGCAAATAGCATCACTTCCTTTTATTAAATAACTTTTTCATGATACAAAGCTTTTAAAATGCCATCATTTTCAATTGTATCAGTAACATAAGTTGCTTTTTCCTTTAAAACATCAACAGCATTTCCCATCGCAATACAATGACCAGCCTCCTTAAACATAGCTTGATCATTATAACCATCACCAAAAGCATATGCTTGATCTTTAGAAATTTCAAAATATTTCAATAAATAAGCAATAGCACTTCCTTTATCAAAACAAATTGTTGAACAATCACAAGAACCAGTACCACCATGATCATTTATTATCAAATCATCTTTAAATTCTGCTATTAATTGATCACGTTGTTTAATATTTTGATAAAATAAATCAAATGTATAAAAATCCTGATCAAGTTTTTGCTGGCTAATCTTATCATTACCATATTCTTTTTTAGATTCTTCAATTTGCTTTTGATTAAGATTAAAAGCATACGCTTTTTCATCAGACATAAATAATGCCCCACAATTTAATTTACTAATCTTATTTTGATAATAATTCAAATCACTTTCACTAAGTACTTCACCGTGTAATTTTTTATCTTGATAAATTATATATCTTCCATTACATGTTACATAACCACTTACTAAATCTTTAAACATATTTTTAGCATAAAATGGTGCTCGTCCTGTACAAATAAAGACTAGATATCCCTTTTCTTTAAGTTTTTTTAGGGCTTCAATATTACCTTTAGGAATCACACCTTTAATAGCTAAAGTACCATCAATATCAAAAAAGAATATCTTTTTCATTTTTTCCTCCATTTCAAATCATATATTTTTACACTAACTTCTTAAATATTATTTAAACAAATTATAATTAAAAATAAAAGATACTAAATTAAAATAATAGTGCTCTTTAAGCACTATTATCATAAATATAAATTCATTAATTGAGCATCATAATATTCATCATCGATTTTAAAATAATTTTCATATATTCCAATCGTTTCAAAACCAAATTTTTCATATAATTTAATTGCATTTTCATTAGTAGTAATAACTTCCAATTCAATAATTTCAATATCATTTTCAATAGCATAACCAATAGCCGCAGCTAATAAAGAACTACCAATACCTTGATGCCAATATTCTTTTAATACTGAAATACCTAAATTACTACGATGTTTAATTCTAGCTTTAGATTCACCAGATAAACTTACCATCCCTACTATCTTATTTCCATCTTTAGCAAGGATCATAACCGAATTAATGCTATTATGAATTTCATTTATTAACTGCATTTCTTGTAATTCATTAATTTCTAATTCATTTTTGCCAAAAGTTAAGTTATTAGTTTGACTAGCAATAACATTTAAATATCCTATTATATCTTTAGCATCTAAACTTGTTGCTTCATAATAATCGATTTCCACAATTTTTCTCCTTGTATAATTATCTTTTTAATTGCCACCTGCTTATAAACTGCATTAAAATATAAGCAATTAAAGCAAAACCTAAAATAATTATAATATCTATAAAGATTGGAAGCAATGACTCTAAAGTAAAACTTGTTAGTTTTACAATCTCGTTATTAGCTTTAATAAACCAATACGATGGTAAACATTTACCAATAGTTAATACTAACGGACTAAGCATACTTTGAGGTACAAAAGCACCACAAAGAAAACTTGAACCTAACGAAAAAACATTACCTATTCCACTTAATATTTCACGATTACTAGTAATTTTAGTAATTAGAAAACTTAAAACCTCAATAAAAATCAATAGAGCAAATGAATTTAGCACTAATAAAGCACCATTAATTGTAAACATAGCTTTTGGATAAAGAATGAAACTAATTGATATATATAACAGCCAAAGTAATAATCCTAATGTACAGTTTCCTAATAATAATTGTCGATTCATCTTTTTATAACTAATTGGAGCTATTAAATTTCTACGCATAATTTTTTCTTCATTAAAAGAAACCATAACCATAGAAATAATTACTATTGCAATTGTAAGTAACATATAGTTTAAAAAATTATAATATGTAGTTACCATAGTAAAATCAACATCACTTTTTTGCTCTAACATTGATACATCGGCCTTATTACTAAGATCTTGTTTAATCAAAGTACTTATTTGATTTTCATCAACTCCTGCTTGTAAATATAGATTAGCAGTATTTAAAAACCGATTTAATAAATTCTTACTATAAACACTATTATAAGCATCCGGTAATTCCATCGTTTCAATATCAACATTTTTACCAGCAATAAAATCATTAGTATAGTTTTCAGGGACGATCATAATATAATCAACTTTACGATAAAACAAAGCATCACGTAAAGCTTCTTCATTATCCTGCAATTCAACTAAATTACCATTATCACCAACATAATCTTTTAAACTGTCAATTAACCAGGTATTACTATCATGATTGATGATAGCAACATTAATATCTGTTGCCTGATAATCAATAGATGATGAATTAAATGTTCCTACAAAAATTGTCATTACTAAAAATATTACAGTATATAAGAGGATAAGCGGTGTATACGTATTAGCAACTTTTAAATATTTTTTAAATACTATCATACTGTTTCCTCCGTGCTATTATTAATGAACCTAATAACAATATTAAACCTATTATAAATAAACAAATCATGTTGGTTGTATAACGATTTAAATTATCGTAATAATATAGAGCATACAAGCCATCAGTGATTAAGTTAACTGGATTTAGGTACGAAAATATTGGTAAATTATTTTGGATCCAGTATTTTATATCCATGATCATCATTCCGGAAAAAAATGATAATATTAATGAAAAACTAGATAAAAAGGAAATTTTATTATCTTCATTTTTAAACTTAAGAACATTTCCAGTAAAATTACCTAATGCAATTCCCGTAAAGCAACCAATTGCAATTAATAAAATTATATAACTTATTTGATTTCCAAAATTAACTTTTAATCCAAATACTAAATAGGCCATTAAAACCATCATGATTGAAAATTGAATAATAAATGATGTAATAAGACTAGATATAATTGTAACTAGTTTAGAAATCGGTGAAATATTAATTCTTGTTCCCTGTCTTGATAAATTAGCCTCAATTTGGCTATTAGCTCGAAGTCCACAAAAACTAGCATTTAAACAATTCATCCCTATTAACGTATAAAAATAAATAACTGTTGAATCAGTATTTTTACCAATATCAATTTGTTTAAAATGATTTTGATTTAAATCAAGCTGATTTAAAATATTATTATAAATTATATCTGGATTAATTGAACCAATATTATTTATTGTACTTTGTAAACTCAAATATTCATTAATAATACTTTCTAAAATCGTTTCATTAATACCACTATCATTAACAATCAATTCAATACTACTATCAATTAAATAATAACCACTTATCTTTTCATCTTTTAATAACTCTTTAGCATCAGACAAATTTGTTATTTTTAAATTAATTAACTTATTATCATCCTGATCTAAAGATTGTAAAATTTCTTTAAAACCATTATTTTCTTGTTTTTCAACTAAAGCAACATCAACAGCATCAAAATTTTCACTACTAGTTAAATTAGAAAAAGCTAGATTGAAAAATGTTGCTAAAATAATTGGAAAAACTAACGTCCAAAAAATAACAGTTCGATTACGTAATAATGTTTTTAACTGATACTTAAAAAAATGAATAAACATTAATCTCTTAACTCTTTTCCTGTTAGATTTAAAAAGACATCATTTAGTGTTGGACGTTCACTAAATAAGCTAGTATAACTAACATTATTTTTTCTAAGATAATCAATTAAATTTTCTAAATTTCCTTCTTTGCTATAATAAGCAATATGAACAATGTTATTATTAGTAGTAACATCAATAACATTTTTATTTTCTTTTATTTGCTTAATAAAACCATTATTAATTTCATTTAACTCAATAGTAATTTTCTCTCCTAAACTAATCATATTTTTCAATTCATCAACACTACCAGAAGCAATTATTTTACCTTTATCAATAATTACAACTCGATTACACAACTGTTCGACTTCTTCCATATAATGAGTTGTATAAACAATTGTTGCCCCATCATCATTTAACTTTTTAATTCCTTCAAGAATACTATTACGACTTTGAGGATCAACAGCTACAGTCGGTTCATCTAAAAATATCAATTCCGGTTTATGAGCAATACCACAAGCAATATTCAATCTTCTAAGTAACCCGCCACTTAATTGTTTTGGTTTAAATTTTACAAATTCATTTAAACTAACTAAATCAATTGCTTCTTGAACATATTTAGCTCTTATTTTTTTATCTTTAATATATAAACCACAAAAATAATCAATATTTTCTTTAACACTTAGTTCTTCAAAAACTGCGACATCTTGAAAAACAACACCGATTTTTCTTTTAATTTGATATGCTGATGGTTTCATTTCTTGATTAAAAATCATAATTTTTCCTGAATCATATTTCAATAACGATAAAATAGTATTAATACAAGTCGATTTTCCACTACCATTTGGCCCTAACAAACCTAATATTTCACCTTGATAAACATCAAGATTAAAATCATCTAATGCGATTAAACTTCCATAGCTTTTTGTTAGATTCTTTATTTCAATTACTTTTTCCATCACTTCTTCCTCCTGCTTTTAATATAGCTATTTTTAACAGTTTCCTCCACCAACTGGAAGTTACATCTTAGCAACTATTAGTTTATTTTATAGTTGCCTTTAATTTTTCATTAATTTTTTTAGCGTCATCTTGATTTTTTATAAATACAACTGTTATTACAAAAAAATAAACCGCAATGGACATAATTAAAATAAAAATAAGACGTTCAAATTCAAAAATAGCATTATTGTATCCTAGTAAATAATTTGCTAAAGAAACAATCACAAAAATACTTAAAATTGATAAAACTGAAGTTAGCCAATCTTTTAAATCTTGATAATGGATAATATGAATTAACACATTAACCAATGCACAAATAGCAAATATAATTAAAATCAAATTATTACTCATTGTCGTATCACTTAAATTGCATAATATTGCCTGTCCTATCATTACAAAGGTATAAGAAATACAAGTTGTCGTTAAATATAGTCTTATCATCTTTTTTAATTTCATTTTATTCACCTACATTCCAAACTTCTTTTTAAAATCATTTACATAATGACGAGTAATAATTACCCGTTCATTATTTATTAAAGTTGCTTCATAACGACCATTTAAATATGCTTTTACACTTGCTAGTTTTCTTAAATTTAAAATAATAGACTTACTTATTCTAATAAAATAACGATTATCCAATTTATTTTCTAATTCATATAATCTTGAATTAGTTTCATACACTTTGTTTTTACAATAAATAAAAATATGATCCTCATTAGCTTCTAGATAATAAATATCTTCAATTTTTATTTGATAAGTTCGATCATTTAACTTTCCAATCAAATATGGCTTATCTTCAAATAATGAAACGATTTGTTTAATATTATCATCTATTTTTTTACACTTAATGATTATTTCTAATTCATTATTATCATTACAATCAATAGTTACTTTCATAGTATCCTCCTTTAATGATAGATTATCATATTGTTTTTAGGATAACTATTAAATTTAGGTAAAATGCATATAATTTAGTTAAGATGCTAAAAAAATATTATAATATAATTGCAACATTATTTTGAAAGGAGCTAATCTATGAATCTTCGCCAGCTAGAATATTTTATTGCTATTAGTGAAACAATGAATTTTACTAAAGCAGCCAACAATCTTTTTATTTCTCAAACAGCTCTTACTAAACAAATAAAATCTTTAGAAAAAGAACTAGACACGCTTTTATTTAATCGTGATAGTAAACAAATTTCATTAACAGATTCAGGAAAATATTTTTTAATAGAAGCTAAAAAAATAATTAACCAGGTCAATTTATCAAAAAACAACTTTATTAGCTATCAACAAGGAATAACAGGTAATTTAAAAATTGGCTTTTTAAAAAATTTAGATCCTAATTTATTAGTTAAGATTATTTCTAAATTAAATAAAAAATATCCCCTTTTAACAATAGAATTAAATAGTTATTCTAATCATGAACTTTATCAACAATTAGAAAGTGCCACTATCGATCTAGCATTAACTATGTCTAACCATGATCCCCGTTATCAACAGATTTTGATCAATAAATACCCCTTGGTAGTATTAGTAAATAAAAAAAGTGAATTAGCCAAGAAAGATAAACTACATCAAAGTGAACTTAATAATATTCTTTTTGATGTTCGTAAAATTGATAATCAAAATAAGTTTCCTGAGTTTGAAGGAAATTTATTAAAAATAGCCTGTAATCAAGGCTGTGCTATTCTTCATGCCTTTGTTAAAGACAATTGTTATAACCAATACATTAAAGCAATTCCTTTAGAGCCAGTAATTGAAGAAGGCATCTACTTGGTTTATGATAAAAATAATCATAATCCAGCAATTAATAATTTTGTTTCTTTAATAAAAAATAAGTTGCTAAACGTCTAATTCGTCTAGCGACTTGCTTTATTTATAATTTTCTATTAACCATTTTGCAACACCATCTTGATCATTGCTTTTAATTACTGCTGTAGCTTTTTCCTTTAATTTTGAAACAGCATTTTCCATAGCATAACATTGATCAGATATTTCAAACATCGGAATATCATTTATAGCATCACCAAAAGAAATAACTTCATCACATCCTAAAATTTCTTTTAATTTTAAAATAGCATTTGCTTTAGATGCTGATTTAGGCATAATTTCTAACCAGTATTCTTCACGGTATATTTCTTGTTGAAAAGTGATATTATAATCAGGATAATTTTTTAACTCATTATAAATTGGTTCTAATCTTTCTTTATCATTAATAATCGTAAAATAAAATATGTCACCTTGATATAACTCATCACCATTATTAGTAAGATTCATTCGATAATCATTTTTACGGTTATTTAAATAATGTTTAGTCCCAGGATGTAAATCTTCATTAATAATAGTTACTCTTTCTCTATCATTAACAAGAGCATACACCATTGGTTTAATGGAATATTTATCCATAATCTGTTTTACTAAACTAACCTGATCATTATTAAAAACATTTTTATGAATAATCTTTCCAGTTTTTCCATTAACGATAAATGCTCCATTATAAATAATTAATGGTAGATTTTTGGTTAAACCTTTAGTAACGGGAGCAGCTGAAACTAAAGAACGAGCAGTAGCATAAGTAAAAATCATTCCTCGTTCAACTAAATCGTTAATTGTTTTAATTGTATAATCACTAATATATCCTTGACTATTCAATAATGTTCCATCTAAATCACTAATATATATTCTTTTCATATAGTTAAAAAGATAACTATTTAGTAGTTATCTTTTCCTTTCCACCCATATAAGGTTGTAATGCTTTTGGTATATTTACACTACCATCTTCATTTAAATTGTTTTCAAGGAAAGCAATTAACATTCTTGGTGGTGCCACAACTGTATTATTTAAAGTGTGAGCAAAATATTTTCCTTCTTTACCTTTAATTCTAATATTTAAACGACGAGCTTGAGCATCTGTTAAATTTGAACATGAACCAACTTCAAAATATTTCTTTTGACGTGGTGACCAAGCTTCAACATCGATACTTTTTGATTTTAAATCAGCTAAATCACCAGAACAACATTCCAATGTACGAACAGGAATGTCTAATGATCTAAATAAATCAACTGTATTATTCCACAATTTATCAAACCACATTTTACTATCTTCAGGTTTACATACAACAATCATCTCTTGTTTTTCAAATTGATGAATTCGGTATACACCACGTTCTTCAATACCATGAGCACCTTTTTCTTTTCTAAAGCATGGTGAATATGAAGTATAAGTATATGGTAATTTTTCTTCATCAATAATAGTATCAATAAATTTACCAATCATTGAATGTTCAGAAGTACCAATTAAATATAAATCTTCCCCTTCGATTTTATACATCATGCTATCCATTTCTTCAAAACTCATAACTCCAGTTACAACATTGCTACGAATCATATATGGTGGTACTACATAAGTAAATCCTCGATCAATCATAAAATCACGAGCATAAGATAAAACTGCTGAATGTAAACGAGCGATATCACCCATTAAATAATAAAAACCTTGACCAGCAACACGACCAGCTGCATCCATATCAATACCATCAAATTTTTCCATAATTTCAGTATGATAAGGAATTTCAAAATCAGGAACAACAGGATCACCATATTTAGTGATTTCTACATTTTCACTATCATCTTTTCCTAATGGTACTGTTTCATCAATGAAATTAGGAATTTTCATCATAATAGCTTTTAATTCATTACCATATTTAACTTCTAATTCTTCTAATTTCTTTAATTCATCAGCCATTTCATTTACTTGTTTTTTATTATTTTCAGCTGCCTCTTTATTACCTTCACGCATAAATTTTCCAATTTCTTTAGACAATTTATTACGAACACTTCTTAGTTCACTTGCTTTAGTTACAACTTCACGATAATCTTTATCTAATTTATATGCTTCATCTACTAACCCAATCTTATCATCTTGGAATTTCTTTTTCATGTTTTCTTTTACTAAGGTTGGATTTTCTCTTAATATCGCAATATCAATCATTTTATATCTCCCTTACTTATTCTTATTTTCTAAAATTATACAATAATTATTTATCATATTCAATTGCTTTCATCGTATCTATTTATAATCATTATTTCCCAGGGAATACCACTTATACCAATATCTATGGTATAAAATCGAGATTGTATTAAAAGATTTCAAATTACTATATAACTATTCTCCTATTAATACTAAAAAAATAATTAGCATTTTTAACTATCTAATTTTATCTTAGAATGCAAAGGATCATTTTAAAACCAACTACATAATATTAATCTAATGATATTATATTCAAAATATAGTTTACATAGATATATTTGTTTTGATGCAAAATAATGAAAAGTAGCGTAAGATATTATTAGAATGTAATTTAATAAAAAATAACACTATCTATAATTATGAAAGGGAAATAATCATGTTTGAATATGAAAAAATAGAATTAGATCATAAATTACCAATAAAATTAATTGATATATATTTTGAAAATCATCAAACCAAGACAGCTAAACATTGGCATAACAGTATTGAAATTCTGATACCTGTATTAGGTGATTTAATACTTTATCTCAATACCCAAAAATTAACGATACCAGCAGGAAGTCTTTATATTATTAATTCTCAGGAGTTACACGGTATGCATCATAGTAAAAGTACAGAAATCTATAAAGGTTATGCCTTACAAATAAACTATGAGTATCTTCATTATTATTTTCCAGAAATAGATAATTATTATTTTTTACAACCTGATAAAAAACATCAAAACGAAATTTTAAATGATATTTTTCACATCATCAATGCTTATGATAATCAAAATAAATTTGTAAATATGAAAATTCATAGCTATTTGTTAGATATACTCTATATCATGTGTTCAACTGCAATTATTAAAAAACAAGATATGCCTTATGAAATTAACTCAGTCCATGATAAAAGAATTATTCAAATGACTAAGTACATAGAAGACCATTATGATGAAAAATTAACTATTGGCAATATTGCAGAACACTTTAACATGTCATCTAGATATCTTTCTCAATATTTTAAAACATATTTAAACATGACAGTTAAAGAATATATTAATTCTATCCGTCTTGAAAAAGATCATAAAGATTTATTATATACTGAATATTCACTACTTGATATTGTTATCCAAATTTAAAATTATTTATTAATGATTTTAAAAAGAAATATAAACAAACGCCTGCTAAATACCGTAAAAATATACGAAAACAACCTCAATAACCTAAGTTTTCGACCCTTTTGAAAGCGCTTTGAATTGTATAATAGATAGAGAAAGGAAAGTTTGAAAATGAAAAAAATTTTAAGTTTTTTCGTTTGTGCCATGATGATGTTTTCAACAATATCTAGTATTAATGCAAAAGATAATGTAAACATAACTGGTACATATGATATTTATGTTGAAGGTTATGATTGGGGTTGTGCAACTAGAACAATCACTTTAACTTTATCACAACCTCTTGATAATGTAACAACTGAAACATTTAATGTTGTTGAACACTCTGAAGGTTTTAATTTTGAAACAAATACTATTGAACCAAAAGAAGAAACTAGAGTAGTAGAAAATGTAATTACAGAAGGAAATACAGTAGTATTAACTCTTGCAGTTTCTCCAACTGTTAGTTCACCAGTTGTTTGGTCATTAACAACTCAATATAATACATATGTTAAAGATTATTATTTTGATATCACTTTAAAAGATGAAAGTGTTACATCAAATGGATTACCTGTTCAAGATATTACAATTGATCGTAATTATACAAATAAAACTACTGCTGCTGATAATTTTGCAGTAGATACTTATCAAGCAAGTGATGGTGTTAGCTATGATTATGCTACTTATACACCAGCAACTAATAGTGATACATTAGTAGTCTGGTTACATGGTTTAGGTGAAGGTGGTGCTTATGCTACAACTATCTCAGATAGAGAAACTGATCCTTATATTACATTATTGGCTAATAAAGCAACAGCTTTAGCTGGTGAAGAATTCCAAAATACTATTGGTAATGCTCATATTTTAGTCCCACAATGTCCTACATATTGGATGGATAATGATGGAAAAAAAAAGTAATTTTAACAATGGTAGTATAAGTGCTGATGGAACTTCTTATTATCAAAAATCATTACATGAATTAATTGCTGCATATAAAGAAAAAGTTGGAGCTACAAAAGTTGTTATTGCAGGATGTTCAAATGGTGGTTACATGACATTATTAATGGCAATGGCATATCCTGATGAATATGATGCAATTGTGCTAATTTGTGAAGCAATTCCTGATAAATTTATTAGTGATGAACAATTAGAAGGAATTAAAGATTTACCAATGTATTTCATTTATTCAAAAGATGATACAACAGTTGATCCTGAATTACATGAAATACCAACTATTAATCGTTTAAAAGAAATGCAAGCATCTAATTTACATGTTTCAACAACAGATCATGTTATTGATATGTCTGGATTATATACAGATGAAAATGGAAATCCTTATCAATATCAAGGACATTGGTCATGGATTTACTTCTATAATAATGATGCAAGTTGTGATGAATGTGGAAAAACAGCCTTTACATTTATTAAAGAAGCTATAAATGTATCAGATTCAACACAAGTAACAGATCCTGAAACAACACCTCCTGTAACAGATCAAGAAAAAACTGCTGTTAAAACAGGTGATGATGCACCAATTTATGATTATCTAACTATGGCGTTATTATTTGCTGCAGGATTTGTATATTTAAACAAGAAAAATGCTTAAAACTCAGTGTTAAAACTATTAATTTTTTAAAACAATCATAATAAATACCTATAAAAAAGCTGTGCTTTTACTATAGGTACTTTTTATTGCCATCATTTAATACTATTTACATATAAAAATATTTTTTCTTTTTTATTACCTCGGAAATAAAATATACATCTTATTAAAAATTCTTTTAATTTTAATATCTAGTTATACAAATAATATCACATAACTTTATGATAAAATAATTAAATAGATAAATTGTCCAAAGTTTAGCATTATAAATTTGGACCGATTTGGACCGATTTGGACCGATTTGGACCGATTTGGGCCGATTAATTCAAAAACAATAATAATGTTACTTCTTATTTAACTTATAGATTGTTGCCCTTCCTTTTCCTTCCATAGTTATTATCCCAGATTCTCTCATTTTTCTAGAAAAAGTTGTTGCTTGTTTTTTAGTGCATCTACATAATTCACGAATCGTTTCATTATTTATACTATCATGAGTCAATAAATACTCTATAATTAAATCTTTTGATTTTAAATATGTTACTGTTTTATCCTGAGTATATTGAACATCAGATTTTACCTTATGATATGAACTTGGCGTCATCATATACACTCGCCCAGATAATTCAATTAGCTTATACTTTTCTAAATTATTAAGAGCATGTTTAACTTCATTTTCTGATTGCTGCGTAAGTTTTTTTGCTGTTGATAGATTTATTGTCTTATTTTCAAATAAATACCTCAATATCATCAATTCGGATAAAGAAAATGTAATCATATTTTTATCTTGGGTTTCAGTTATAAACTTCACGAACCCTTCATCTTCTAATACGCTATATAATGTTAATCTAATAGCGTCATTATAAACTGTATATTCAGGATATGGTTTTCCCATAGAAACCATTTCTCTATACATAATATCAATACCCTGACCAGATCTTTGAACATAACGTAGTCGTTGTAGTGTTTCAGCTATTAATTTATTTCTCGGTAACGAAGGATGAGTAATAATATTATCTGCTGTAATATCAGCCATAAATCCTCCTGGACTCTCTATAACTAATTTATCAGAATAATGCTTAACATAGATGGAACCAGGAGAATCATAACGGCGATGTGTATATGCATTTAATAAAGCTTCTTGAAATACTTTTTCAGAAAAATCATAAATTTCCAACCTAAACAATCCTATCTGTATATTAATCAAACTATTATAATCTTGAATTTTTTCTGTCAATCTATCTAATACAGAAATAATTGGCATTTTTAAGTCTAATCTATTATCGTATTCATCACGATTATTATCGTTATAATGTAAATAAATACATTCTGCCTGAGGCAAATATTTTTTTATAGATTCTTCCTTTCCTACAAAAAGCATACCAGCAACATTTAATTTTAATCCATTGTTAGTATCAATCAATAGTGATAAATCTTTTAAAAAAGATATATCATCTAATTCTACTAAAGTAGATTGCTTATCTCTAATTTTTAATTTTTCTTTTAATTTATAAACTTCTAAAATATTAATATCATCAATTGTTGATTGTTCTATAATTTGAGCAGAATAATCTGTACTTATACTAAAATCTTCTTTAATCCCAGTAGGATTATACGGCTTTGAATTCTTACCTAATCGTTTATAATATTCTCCAGAAGTTGTACCACATAATTGCATTCCTTTTTCTACTTTAATAACAATTACATCTTTATCATTTATGCGTATAGTCTCAGCTTTAGTAAATATATTAGGTATTGTTCTATCATAAATACTTTCCACAATATTTTGCAAATCATAATTTTTACACCCTGTTATGGTCTTATCATCTTCAACACCAATTAACAAATATCCGCCATTAGAGTTTGATAAAGCTACAATTTCTTTCACACATAATTTTATAAGTTTTTTAAAATCAGGTATTTTGACCCACGATTTAAATTCTGTAGTTAGTGTTTCTCCTTGATTTATTAATTCTAATAACTGACTTGCATCCATATCAATCTCACTCCTTCGATTATTATATTATACCAAAATAACAATAAGGTTTATACAATAAACAATTGCAAAAAAATAAAATTATTTTATATAAATTAACTATTTTTAAGCCAAATATGATAAATCATATTTAGCTAGTATCATTTGTTTGATCCTATAATTAGTACAATTAAAATTATTTATACTATTACCTTGGAAATAAAATATACATCTTATTCAAAATTCTTTCCTCTTATACCTAAACCAATTTTTTTATAAAAATAACACCTATAATAATTATGTAAACAAAATTTTTATTATTAAATTGGAGGTACATTTAATTATGAAAACAAAGAAAAGATTAATAGTAATTGTTATTATTGCCATAATTGCAATAGCTGGATGTTATTTTTTAACTCAAAGGAGTGAAGGTGCTTATAGTCAATTTGAACATATTACAACTAAAAATATTTTTACTAGAAATGTTAATAATCCCGATAATACGTATTATGTTTATTTTTATAATAATGACTGTCAAGAATGTCACCAGATTGAAGATTTAATCTGTGACTTTGCTAAAGAAAACGATGTATATTTCATTAATACTGAAAATAAAGATCCAGATAATAAAATATCAAAATTTGATTGGAGTGCTTTTAAAACTGAAAATGATATTGAAATTGGACAAGTTGATAAAAATAATAATATTCAATATTATGAAGGTGAAAATGCTCAAAAATATAAAAATAGTACTGAATTAAATCGTTTTAATAAAATAAAAAAATATGAAATAAAAATTGCTGATAAAAACTATTTAAAAATAAACAAAAAAGCTAAAAAGGGGTATGTCTATGCTTCTTTATTAACCCCAGAAATAGATTATTCATCATTACAAATCTATTCTAGCGTAGAGTTAGCTAATCTCCCTACCCTATTAGAAATAAAAAGCTATCATGTTGAAAATTATTATTATGATGTTGAAGATATTAAACAATATATAACTAATTTAAATTAAAGAAGCTGACCAAAATGATCAGCTTCTTATTACTCTTCTACTTCAATTTCATTTTCAGTAGCTTTTTCAACTACTTCAACTGTAGAAACAATATGTCCTTCACTAACTTTAATCAAACGTACTCCTTGAGTAGCTCGACCAGCTGTTTTAACTTGTTCCATTGGTAAACGAATCATAATACCATCATCAGTCATAATTAGTAAATCTTCATTACCATTGACAGCTCTTAATGCTACAATTTGACCATTACGAGCCGTTGTATTGATAGTTTTAACTCCTTTACCACCACGGTTAGATAAACGATATTCATCTAATGGCGACATTTTACCATAACCATGTTCAGTTACTACTAATATATATTGCCCTTCATTATTAGTAGTCATTCCGATAACTTCACTGCCATCAACGTTTATTCCTTTTACACCACTAGCAGTTCTTCCCATTGGTCGAACGTTATCTTCTTTGAAACGTACTAATTTACCATTTGAAGCTGCAATTAAAACTTCATTATTACCATCAGTTAATTTAACTTGTACTAATTGATCATCATCTTTTAAACTAATTGCAATCTTACCAGATTGACGAATTCTTTGGAATTCATTGATGTGAACACGTTTAATTAAACCATTTTTTGTTACAAAGACTAGATAAAAATCATCATTTTCTTCAAACTGTTTACGATTAATATTAATCATTGATTTTACATGTTCTTCTTTATCTAAATTCAATAAATTAACAACAGGTAATCCTTTAGCAGAACGACCAAATTCAGGAATGTTGTATCCTTTTAAACGATAAACTTTTCCAAAATTAGTAAAGAATAATAAATCATCATGTGTTGACATATTAATTAATGAACTAACAATATCATCATTGTTTGTCGACATACCTTTAATACCACGTCCACCACGATTTTGTGATTTATATGTATCTACTGGCATTCTCTTTATATAACCATTATTTGTTAAAGAAATAATTACATCTTCAACTGGAATTAAATCTTCATCTTCTAAATCAAAAGTACCTTGAATAATTTCTGTACGACGTTTATCACCATATTTAGCTTTAATTTCTTCTAATTCATCATGAATTATTGATAATAAACGTTCTCTATTTTCAAGAATATCTTTTAAATCAGCAATTATTTCTAATAATTTATTTAATTCATCTTCAATTTTCTGTCTTTCCAAACCAGCTAAACGTTGTAATTGCATTTCTCGAATTGCTTTTGCTTGTTTATCAGACATATTGAATTCTTCCATTAATCTAGTTTGAATAATTTCTGTTGTTCTACTAGAACGGATCAATTCAATAATTTCATCAATTTGATCTAAAGCTCTTTTAAGCCCTTCTAAAATATGAGCTCGATCTTCAGCTTTACCTAATCTAAACTGAGTTCTACGGCGAATTACTTCTTCTTGATGATCAAGATATAAAGTAATCATTTCTTTTAAATTCAATGTTTTTGGTTCATTATTAACTAAGGCAATACAGTTAGCACCAAAAGTTGTTTGTAAAGATGTCAATTTATATAATTGATTTAAAATAACTTCTGGTTGAACATCACGTCGTAATTCAATAACTACTCGAATTCCTTCACGGTTAGATTCATCACGTAAATCAGTAATTCCTTCAATTTTCTTTTCTTTTACCAATTGTGATATTTTTTCAATCATTCTAGCTTTATTAACCATGTATGGAATTTCAGTTACAATAATAGCTTTTTTATTACCGTGCTCTTCAATTTCTGTTTTAGCACGCATTACAATTAAACCATTACCAGTTTCATAAGCTTTTTTTATCGCACTTTTTCCTAAGATGTAACCACCAGTAGGAAAATCTGGTCCTTGAATATAATTTTCCATCAATTCCATAATTGTAATATCGGGATCTTTAGCTACTGCTAAGATAGCATCAATTACTTCACTTAAATTATGAGGTGGAATATTAGTTGCCATCCCTACTGCAATTCCGGTTGAACCATTAATTAAAAGATTAGGAATTCTAGCAGGTAAAACTGCTGGTTCTTTTTCTTCACCATCATAATTAGGAATAAAATCAATGGTATTTTCTTTAATATCTCTTACTAACTCACTAGAAATTCGTGACATTCTAGCTTCAGTATAACGTTGCGCCGCAGCACCATCACCATCGATAGACCCAAAGTTTCCATGACCATCAACTAACATGTAACGATATGAAAAGTCTTGTGCCATTCTTACTAAAGCTTCATAAATTGAAGAGTCACCATGAGGATGGTATTTCCCCATAACTTCCCCAACAATACGAGCTGATTTTTTATACGGTGTTCCTGGCGTACAACCTAAATCACTCATTCCATAAATTATTCTTCGCTGTACTGGTTTTAAACCATCACGAACATCAGGTAAAGCTCGCGCTACAATAACTGACATTGCATATTGCATAAAAGAGTTTTTCATTTCTGATGTTAGTTTTACTTTTCTTATTCCTCTTTCTTCCATTACTTTTCTCCTTTACTAAATATCTAAATCAGTTACATATTTGGCGTTTTCTTGAATAAATTCACGTCGTGGCTCTACTTTTTCACCCATTAACATATCAAAGATCATATCTGCTTCCATTGCTTCATCTAAATCAATTTGATTTAAAATTCGTCTTTTAGGATCCATAGTTGTTTCCCATAACTGGTCAGCATTCATCTCTCCAAGACCTTTGTATCGTTGAATAGTGTATTTAGCCCCTTCACCTAATTTAGTTTTTAAATCTTCTAATTCTTCATCACTATAACAATAATGTTCATCTTTTCCATGCTTTAAAAGATATAATGGTGGTTGTGCTGCATAAACAAAACCATTTTCAATTAAAGGTTTTAAATAACGATATAAGAATGTTAACATCAAAATACGAATGTGACCACCATCTACGTCGGCATCGGTCATGATTACAATTTTATGGTATCTTAATTTATCAATATTAAATTCATCACCAATTCCTGTTCCAAAAGCTGTAATCATCGAACGAATTTCAGCATTTCCTAAAATCTTTTCTAATCTTGATTTTTCAACATTTAAAATTTTACCACGTAAAGGTAAGATTGCCTGGATGCGACGGTCACGTCCCATTTTAGCACTACCTCCGGCTGAATCCCCTTCGACTATGAATATTTCACATTCACTAGCATCTTTACTTGAACAGTCTGCCAATTTACCAGGTAAATTAGATACTTCTAAAGCACTTTTTCTTCTAGTCATTTCTCGAGCTTTTTTAGCAGCCATTCGAGCTCTTGAAGCAACTATTGCTTTATCAACAATTATTCTAGCTGTATCTGGGTTTTCTAATAAGAATTTTTCTAATTCTTTAGAAATAATATTACTTGCAATTTTTCTTACTTCAGCGTTTCCTAATTTTGTTTTTGTTTGTCCTTCATATTGAGGATCAGGATGTTTTACAGAAATTATTGCTGTCAATCCTTCACGAACATCTTCACCAGATAAAGCATCATCATCTTTTTTTAATAAACCATTATTTTTTGCATAATTATTAATTACTCTTGTTAATGCTAATCTAAAACCTTCTTCATGAGTTCCACCCTCATGAGTATTAATATTATTACAGAAAGAATAGATATTAGATTGATATCCATCGTTGTATTGCATACCTACTTCGATAGTAATATCTTGTTGCATATCTTCCATATAAATAATTTCATCATGAATTGGTGTCTTATTTTTGTTGATATAAGCAACATATTCTTTAATACCACCTTCATAATGATAAACATGTTTACGATTTACTCCATCACGAGTATCTTCTAATGATAATTTTAATCCCTTATTTAAAAATGCTAATTCACGAATACGTTGTCTTAAAATATCATAATCATAAACTGTTCCTTCTTTAAAAATAAGTGGATCAGCCTTAAAAGTTACAATAGTTCCTGTAATATCACTATCACCAATAATTTTTAATGGTTCAACTGGTTGACCACCATTTTCATAACGTTGATAATAAATATGTCCATCACGATGTACATGAACTTCTAACCAAGATGACAAAGCATTTACGACAGAAGCTCCAACACCATGTAGACCACCAGAAACCTTATATCCGCCGCCACCAAATTTTCCACCGGCATGTAATACTGTAAAAATTGTTTCAACAGTAGAAATTCCTGTTTTTGCGTGAGTACCAGTAGGCATTCCACGCCCATCATCAATTACCTGAACAACATCATCATCTTTTAAGATAACGCGAATATGGCTAGCATATCCAGCTAATGCTTCATCGATAGAATTATCAACAATTTCCCATACTAAATGATGTAATCCTCTAATTGATGTCGTTCCAATATACATACCTGGTCTTTTACGAACCGCTTCTAGTCCTTCTAATACCTGAATATCTGACTCATCATAACTATGTTGTACTTTTTCTTCTGACATTATGTAGCCTCCTTGCCACCTGCGATATAGATTTTCTTTGCTTTTTCAATAATTTGATGGTGAATACCATCTATTGAAGTTGTTGTAATAAAAGTTTGAATTTTTTGATTCAATATATCTAATAGCATGTTTTTTCTTGTTTCATCTAATTCTGATAAAACATCATCTAATAATAAAACCGGATACTCACCTATTTCCTCTTTAATCAATTCAATTAAAGCAATCTTCAAGCTGAGTACAATTGTTCTTTGTTGCCCTTGTGAAGCAAATAAATATGCTTCCTTCTGGTTTAAATAAATCTTTAAATCATCTTTATGAATTCCAATATGTGTTTGCATATAATCAATATCACGCTGATGATTTTTTTGATACATTTCTAAAATACTTTCATAGCTAACATCTTTTTTGATAAAACTATGATAAGCTAATTTAATTTGTTCATCATTCTGTTTAGAAATCAAACGATAAACAATAGCTACTTTTTCATCTAATCTTTTAATAAAATCAATTCTTCTTCTAATTAAATCATATTGCAATCTTGCCATCTGTTCATCTAAAACCTCTAGATACTCATCACTTTTTTTCCTATTTTGATGTAACAATTTTAAATACTTGTTTCTTTCTTTAAGAAGCTTATTATACTTACTTAAATTAAAAACATAAATTGGTGAAATCTTCGAAAGTTCTAAATCAATAAAATGGCGCCGATTTCTCGGACTGCCCTTAATTAAATAAAGATCATCGGGAATAAAAACAACTACATTTAATAATCCAACATATTCACTAATTTTATGAATATCCTGATCATCAATTTTAGCTCTTTTAAAATTATTACCTAATATCATTTCTAACTGTCTAGCCTTGTTATTAGTAACAACTTCACCCTTAACACGAGCAAACTCTTTATCAAACATAATCATTTGTTTATTAATATGTGTTTTGAAAGATTTACCCACAGATAATAAATAAATAGCTTCAATTAAATTAGTCTTACCTTGACCATTACTACCAATTAAAATGTTAATATCATGATCAAACTCAATAAAAAAATGATCATAATTACGAAATGTATTTAAACTTAATGAATTAATTTTCATTACTCAATTACAAATGATTCTCCATTAAATTCAACTTGATCATTAGAGCGAAGTTTTTTACCACGACGAGTTTCCACTTCACCATTAACAAGTACTAATCCATCCTGGATAACCATCTTAGCTTCAATTCCACTAGATACACAATTTGTATATTTTAAAAATTGTCCTAAAGTTATATATTCATCTTTTATTTGAATTTTTTTCATGATGTCCCTCTTTTTTTTCATAAATATATTATTATTATAACATAATTTATCCTTAAAATCAAAAAAATAAGCATATAAACGCTTTTTTTTGATTACTAAAAAAATGTTATCTTTCTAAAAAAATTGCTCATATTTAAAATTTATCGGCATATACATAAAACAGCCAGTAAAAAAAGTGCTCTACAAAATAAAAAGCTACATATCGTAGCTTAATATGTTCTTACTGGTAAAACTAACTGGATTAAATCATCTTTTTCATAATCTTTGACGATAAATGGTTTCATAGCACCAGTAAATAAAATTTTAACTTTTGGTTCATTAAATGCTCTTAATGCATCAGTTGCATATTTTGAACTAAATGAAATACTTAAAGAATCACCTTTATAGAATGAACGATCTAAAATTTCTTCAACAGAACCAATTTCTTGCATATATGATGAAAGAATAACTTTTTCATTAGACATATCTAATTTAATAATATTATTCTGTTCATTATTTAATAAAGAAACACGATCAATTGCATTTAATAAATAGTGAGTATCAATATCTAATTCATAATCAAAACTTTCAGGAATCAAACGATTAGTGTCTGGGAATGTTCCATCAATTAATCTTGTTTGAATGATATTGTTGTCAAAAACATAAAGTACTTTACGATCAGAAACATACATTTCAATTAAATCATCACGTTCAATGATTTTAGCAATTTCATCTAATGATTTTTGAGGAATTGTAATATTGAAAGTAAGTTCATCATCTAATGGCACTACTTTTTTAGCTAGACGATAACTATCAGTAGCAGTTACTTCTAATTGATTGTTAGCTGCTTTAAAGTTAATACCAGTTAAAATTGGTTTATGTTCTTTTTCACTAGCAGCAAATTTAGTTTGTGTAATAACATCTTTTAAAGTAAAAGCATTAATTAATACTTTAGTTCCTGTTTTTGATAAATCAATACGAGGATAATCAATAACGTCATTACCATTTAAATCAAATTTAGAAGTTGCTCCAGAAATTCTAGTAAGTGAACCATCAATGATTTCTAATGAAATTTCATCACTATCTATCTTTCTAACAATTTCTAATATATAACGTGAATTTAAAACTACACCACCTGTTTGTTCAATAACTAAGTCATCACTAGTTTCAATTTTAGTTTGAATTGTGATATCAGAATCACTACCAGTTAAAATTAAACCATCAGGTTGTAAATCAAATTTAATACCTGTTAATACGGGTAAAGGACTACGAACAGAAACAGCTTTAGTTGTTTTTGATAAAGCATTTAATAATTTAAGTCGATTAATTCTAAATTTCATAATGACCTCCTTTTGACTTATTATATATATTTATTTTAAATAATTCTACTAGTATTATTAGGATGTGAATTATGTGCATAAATTTAAAAAACGTGAATAATACTAGGTTTTTTGTGTGATTTTAATGTGTCTAATTTATTCCTAATTTGTGCTTTAATTTGTTGATAGCTAATTTATAGTCAGGATCTTTCTTGATTTTATTATCAACTCGAGCACAAGCTTTCATGACTGTAGAGTGATCACGATTACTAAATATTGTTCCGATTTCTGCAAATGTGATATCTAATAGTTCTCTCATTAAATACATGCAGATTTCTCTTGGGGTTGTTAATTTACGAGTTTTATTTTTAGATACTAACTGAGAAATTGTTAAGTAATAAAACTCTGCTGTTGTTTTTAAGATTAATTCTTTTGTTAAAGCTGTTTTTGGATTTTGAACAACTTTATCATCTTTAAATGATTCTAATGCAAAAGCCATATCAATATTATTAGTATGGTTCATAATACTGCAAAAAAATAATCGCTTTAAAGCACCTTCTAGATTACGAATATCTTTACAATAGTGATTTGCCATGAAATCAACAACATCATCTTGAATGATTAATGATGGATTATCAAGATTTTCTATTTTCTTTTCTAAAATTGCTCTAGCAGTTTCAAATTCAGGTGGATCAATACCAAAACTTAAACCTGAGTTAAAACGGCTAATTAGTCGTGATTCAATTCCTTGTAATTCCTCAGGCATTTTATCACTTGTGATAACAATTTGTTTATTATTGTTGATTAATTCATTGAAAATATGGAAAAATATTTCACTACTCTTTTCTTTATTAAATAAAAACTGAATATCATCAATTAATAACATATCCAGATTTTTATATTTAAGGTAAATATCATTACTATTTTTACCTTTCATTGCCCCAATTACTTCATCGACAAATTCCTTACTAGTAATATAACGAATTTTTAATGAAGGATTGGTTTCTTTAGCATAGTTACCAATAGCATTTAATAAGTGAGTTTTTCCTAATCCTGGATTACTGTAGATAAATAAAGGATTGAAATTAGAACCAGGATTGCTAGAAACTAATAAAGCGGCATTTTGGGCCATTCTATTAGAACTACCAACAACAAAGTTATCAAAAGTGAAAGTCTTATTTAAATTATCTTTAAATGGTTGTTCATTTTGAACAGTAATTGTTTTTTTAAAATCTTCTTCACCTAATATTTCTACTGTAATTGGCGAAGCTAACATACCTGAGAGGATTTCTTCAATATCTTTTTGATTATTTTTTATTGTTTCTACATTAAATGAATAAGGAGTAGTAATGACAACCTTATTATCATTAATAGATGATATTTTGGCACTACGAAAAACAGATTCCATAATAATTTTGTCGATTTTACGACTATCAGGCAGTTCTTGTTTTTCTAGTGTATCAAGACATAATTGCCAAATTTTACTATTATCATTCATTTTTTTACCTCCGCAACTAACATTATATGTTAATAAATTGTAAATTTAAAGGAAAAAAAAGAGGCTGGAAAAGTGTTCACAAAGTTATTCACATTAATATTGGCAATTTTGTAAGAAAATAATAGAAATTCACAAAATTCACAACTTTATTTGTGCATATAGAAATATGTGAATGTGAAAAATGTGTCTAAATTAGAGTGCTAATTATCGTATTCATAATAAAGTCACAATCAAGATATTGTAATAATCGCGCTTTTTTTCAAAACTCACATTTATTCACATCAAAAAAAACAGTGATATGACTTTGTGCATAACATGTGTAATAAATTGTTGATAAAGGGGTTTTGTTTTTTGAAAAGTCACAATAAAAATGTCACAAAAAATAATGAGGTGAAGATTAAAAGAAAAAAATTTGATTATTAGCGATGTACTTTTTCGTTAATTTCATTGACTTGAGGGGCTTTTTCATATAAAATGGTGGGGCATATGTTATTTGTATAAAAGTATTAAAATATGGAGGTGTAATTAATGAAAAGAACATATCAACCAAATAAAAGAAAAAGATCAAAGACACATGGTTTTAGAGCTAGAATGGCTACTGTAGGAGGAAGAAAAGTACTTGCACGTCGCCGTAAAAGAGGAAGAAAAGTATTGTCTGCTTAAAAAAATCCACTTTACGGTGGGTTTTTTTTCTAAAAAGTTATGAAAAAAGAATATCGAGTAAAAAAAAATGAGGATTTTAGCCTCATAATAAAAGAAAAACAAAGTTTAGCTAATCGTTCTTTCATTATTTATTACCGAAAAAGTGATTATCCACACGCAAGAGTTGGGATATCAGTAAGCAAAAAATTAGGAAAAGCGGTAGTACGTAATAAAATAAAGCGGCAAGTAAGGATGATGGTGCAACAGACGATTGATTTTGAAAAAAGTTATGATTATATCGTCATTATTAGAGATAAATATTTAAAATTAGATTTTAATTCTAATTTAAATGAGCTACAATATCTATATAAAAAAATATTAAAAAGGATGGAAAAATAAATGGTGTTAGATAACAAAACTAAAAAGATTCTAAAAATATTTTGTTTAGTTTTCTTTGTTGCTATCTTGACAGGATGTACTCAAAATCTTGATAGTAATGGAAATTTAATTGAGTCAAGAGCGATTACAACTTCAACACCTTGGACATTATCTGCCGGGTGGTTTGACTTTTTATTTGTAATTCCTCTAGCAAAAGGGATCCTGTTCATTAACGAATATGTTGGAAACGTTGCCTTTGGGGTAATTGGTGTTACAATCATCGTAAACTTAATTACATTACCAATTATGATTAAGTCGACTGTATCAACACAAAAAATGCAATTATTACAACCAGAATTAGAAAAAATTCAGCGTAAATATCGTGGACGTAAAGATCAAGCATCACAAATGCGTCAATCTGCAGAGATTCAAAATCTTTATAAGAAAAATAACGTAAGTATGTTTGGTTCTCTTGCAACATTTTTAACATTACCAATTATGTTTGCAATGTGGCACGCTGTACAAAGAATTGAAATCTTATATGATACAATTGTTTTTGGTGTAAATTTAGGTGCTCGTCCAATTGAACATATCTTTAGCTTAGATATTCCTTATATTGTTTTATTAATTTTGGTTGCTGTAACACAATTCTTTGCAATGCAAATCAACCAAATCATGGCAAGACGTTCACCAAAATATCGACCTTCAAATCAAATGAAGTCAATGAATACCATGAATAACATAATGACAATTTTCATTATTTATTTATCAGCAACTATGCCTGCTGCAATGTCATTATACTGGATTACAACTAACGTAATTACAATCGTTAGAACTGTATATATTCAATTCTTCCATGTTGAAAAAGCAAAAAAGGAAGTTGAAGCAACAACAACTAATTTCTTAAATAAGAAAAAGTAGGTGATATAAGTGAAAAAACAGTATACTGCCAAAACTGTTCAAGATGCTGTAAATAACGCATGTGAAGAACTAGGCGTTACAATTGATGAATTAAACTATGAAGTAATTAGTGAAACAAAAACTTTATTTATAAAAAAAGCAACAATTGAATGTTACACTATACCAATGATTCAAGAGTTTATCGAAAGTTATATTCGTCGTTTTATCAGTGATATGGGATTTGAAATTGAAACAGTTTCATATCTACAAGATGGTCGTATTTATTGTAATATTAATACAAGCAACAATTCAATTTTAATTGGAAAAGCTGGTGTTATTTTAAGAGCTATTAATTTTATTGTAAAAAATGCTGTTAGTAATACATATAAAAAGCGTTATGAAATTAGTATTGATATTAACGGATATAAAGAAGATCGTTATAAAAAAGTTGCTTCAATGGCAAGAAGATTTGGTAAACAAGTTCAACGTACCAAAACAGATATTAAATTAGACCCAATGCCTGCTGATGAAAGAAAAGTAATGCATCAAGAATTAGCTAAATTTAATCATGTTAAAACTGAAAGTCATGGTGAAGGTAAAAACCGTCACATGGTAATATCTTATGTAAAATAAAATACTTTTAAGTACATGTGTTTGACCAATATTATGTTTTTAATAATATTGGTCTTTTAAATATAAAAAAACACTTGCCTTGCAGTTAGGTTTAAGTTGTATGCTTAAAGTAGGAGGATCAGGATATGGATATAACAGTAAGACAAGATTTATTGGATGTATTATATGAAAATAAGATTATTAAGTCATTGTATAATTTTGATTATCATGATCAAGCAATTATTTCTTTAACTAAAACCTTAATATCATTAGGTTATAGTGATAGTGATATTTTAGATTTGATAGATAGTGATATGAGTCTATTGGATATATTATTATTTCATTATGATTTATTACAAAATAAACAATATGAATGCTGCTGTTTAATCAATCAAATTAAAAAGATGATTAATGAGATAAAGGAAGATGAAAATGGAATATACAATTAATCAGGTTTGTAAAAAATATAATTTAAATGCTTCAACATTAAGATATTATGAAAAAGAACGATTATTACCACCAATAAAGAAAAATACAAGTAATCAGCGAGTTTATAATGATGATGATTTAAAATGGCTTGATATGATTATGTGTATGCGAAATACGGGAATGACAATAGCTTATATCCGCAACTATATTGATTTATGTAAACAAGGGGATAAAACACTAGATCAGCGTTATCAAATATTAAAAAAACAAAAAGAAATATTATTGTTGCAGCAACAAGAATTAAATAAACATATGGATATGATAAATTATAAAATTGACTTTTATGAAAATAAATTTAAATAATAAAAGAAGTGTCAGTTAATAATGGCACTTCTTTTATTGTCCAAAATTTTAATTAAATTAATAAAAGAAAAACCCGCTTTTGTAAATGTATATAAATAACAAAGGAGGTTTTTTATGAAAGAAACTGGTAAGAAGATTTATGATTTTAAAAGTGATGTTCTTTTTAAATATTCATTAGCTAATGATCAAGATCATGACTCTCTTTATTTATTAAAACTGTTTATTGAAGGTATTTTAAAGATCGACTGTCATGATATTAAAGTATTAAATCCCGATTTAAGCCGTAACCATGTTGAAGATAAAGATATGATCTTAGATATTAGAGTAACCGTAGCCTCAGGTAAACAGATTGATATTGAAATGCAAAATTCAATCTTTTCACCAACCCAGCGCCATCGTTTTCAGTTATATGGAGCAAAACTACTAAGCCAGCAGGAAAAAAAGGGAGACCGTTATCAAAACATCAATCCAGTCTATCAGATAATCTTTATCAATGATGTTGATAGTGATAATCTAACCCTATATGATACATATCAAAGCCGAAATGAAAAAGGAAAACTGGAAAAGAACAATCTAACGACGAGAGTCTATGTCCAATTACCATACATCAATGTAATTGAAGAATATAAGGGATTAGATAAGTTCAACGAACTGGAGCTGGCGCTCTATATCTTTGCAAATGGAATAACAGATGATATAATGGGGCTAGAGAAGATGAAGGTGATCGGGATAATGAAAGATAAGATGGAAAGATTCAATCAGGATGAAGAATTAAGGCTGGCAGCATATAATCGGGAATTAAACATTCAAGCCAAAAATAGTGAAATGAAAGCTAATTATTTGCGTGGCAAAGAAGAGGGAATAGAAATCGGTAAAGAAGAAGGAATTGAGCTTGGTAAAGATGAAGGGATAGAAATTGGAAAAGAGCTTGGAAAAAAAGAAGAAAAGAGAAATCTAACTAACCAATTATTTAAATCGAGATACCCAAATGAAGACAGTAGTATTTTAAATGATTTAGAAACAGAAGTTTATGATCTTATTTTTAAAATGTTATTAGAAGAACAATCACTAGAAAAAATCAAGAATGTAATTAAAAGCAGCTTTTAGCTGCTTTTTAGTTTCATTTTTAGTAAAGATTTATTAAATATAAGATGACTATGTTATAATATCTGTTAAGAATGGGGGATTTTAATGGATATTATGGTCGTTATTAACCAAATGATTCAATTGTTTTTAATAATTGGACTTGGTTATTTTATGCAAAAAAAGAACATATTAAATGATGAATTAAATAGTAAATTAAATTATATTGTTATTTCTATAACAACACCAGCAATGATATTTTCTTCAGTTTGTTTTACAACAATTACTGATAAAAGTATGGTTATTTATACATTAGGTGTTGCAACTGCTGTTTATTTATTATTACCAGTAATAAGCTTTATTCTTGTAAAAATAATGCGGATTCCCTTGCCACAACAAGGACTTTATATGTTCATGACAATCTTTTCTAATATAGGATTTATGGGATTTCCAATTATGAAGGCTTTATTTGGAAATGATGCGGTTTTTTATACAGCACTATTTAATATTTTATTTAATCTGGAGGTATTTACATTAGGCGTTATTTTAATCAACTATGGAAATGACGTTAAAATGAAATTAAATCCTAAAAATCTATTATCACCAGGAGTAATTTCATCTGTGATTGCCATCTTTATTTATTTTTTAGAAATACCAGTTCCTGATGTACTTGCAAATTGTTGTGAGATGGTTGGTGATATGACTACTCCACTAGCAATGATGATTATTGGAGCTACTCTTGCTAATATAAAAATTAAGGATTTATTTACAGAACTAAGATTATATTATTTTACAGTAGTAAAACAAGTAGTATTACCAATCGTTGTATTCCCAATCATTGCATATTTTATTTCTGATCCATTAATTCAAGGAATTACATTAATTAATATTGCAATGCCAGTTGGAAATAGTGCAGTTTTGTTCGCTAAACAATATGGTGGGGATGTTGAATTAGCAGCTAAAAGCATTTTTATTACAACACTAGTAAGTGTCTTTACAATTCCATTAATAGTTTCATTATTATTGATATAAACACATGAATTAACATGTGTTTATTTTTTTACGTCAATATTATGTTTTTACACATATTGTGTACATATTTAAATATCTGATTTACAATAGTAGACAAAATATCGTTCTTCTTATAAAATTTGTTAATAATTTTATATATTAATTATTTTGTGCTAATCAAAATTTAGTTGATTAAATCAGTGTATTTTAAAGAAAGGTGAAGGTTAATGGAAGTAAATATTGCAATATGTGATGATGAAAAAGAATATGTTAAAGAGATAATTGATTATTTAGAAAAATGTTCTTGGAAAAGAAATAATAAATTTATTTATCATGTATTTTATAGTGGTGAAGAATTATTAAATAGTAAGAAAGTCTTTGATTTAATTATTTTAGATATAAAAATGGGAAATATTTCAGGAGTAAATGTTAAAGATATTTTTTATAACCGAAATAATCAATCAAGAATTATCTTTTTAACTAACTATGATGAGTATATGGAAGATTCATTTGGTAGAAATGTTTATGGTTATATAAATAAAAGTAAAATTGACAAATTAGAAATTCCATTAACAAAAATTTATAAAGAATTACTAGAAAATAGAACTGTTGTTATAAATAATAATATAATAAATTTATATAAAGTTTATTATGTAAGAGCAGATGGTCCATATATCAATATTCATTATGAAAATGATTATGATATTTATCGGATGACTTTAAGTGATTTTGCAACTAGAATTTCTAATCCTAATTTTATTAGAACTCATAAATCATATTTAGTAAATATGCGCTACATAAAGAATATAGATCAACGCATTATTATTTTAGATAACGATGTAAATGTAAGTATATCACACGGGAAAAGAAGCGATGTCATGAAAACTTATCATCATTATTTAATGGAGAATATTTCATATGACTAATTGGCTAATACTATTAATAAAACAATTTATTGATATCATTAAATATTTATTAGTAGCAGATGCTTTATTTGATTTAGAATATGATAAAAATAAAAAGTTAAAAGAAATATTAGCTTTATCAATAATAATCATACTAGTTTATCTAGTCTTATTTGAACATATTGTAGATATTTGGATAGAATTAAATGTAGTAATATGTTTTCTATATCTTTTTATAATTTATAGGGATAATAATATATTTAATAATATAAAAGTAGTAGCAATAGTAATGTTCATTGAAACTGTTATGGAACAATTTATAAGCTTATTTTCTAAGTATAACATTAATAAAATTGATTATTCTGAAGTATTCATTTCAAATATATTCAAATTTTTTGTTATTTCTGTCATAACACTAATTATTAATATTATAAAGAGCAAAAAGAATATAAATTTCAATTTTAATAACATATCTGCATATATTTATATGAATATTGTATTTGGATTTAGTGCAACGTTTTTTCCACTATATATTGTAATAGTATATAAAAATATGATTAATTTAAAAATTAATATATTAATAACAATTATTGCTTGTGTAAATATTGTTGTTTCAACTATTTCAATTAATATTTTCATTAAAAATAAAAATGAAAAAGATAAATATTATTTAGAAAGTATTCTTAAAGATGAAACGTTAAAATTACAAGAAGAATATTATCAAAAATTAATAGATAACTATGCTGGGTTAAGAAATTTTAGACATGATATTAAAGCACATTACCATGTACTCTATAAACTATTAGAGAATAATGAACATGATGATGCAAAAATATACTTAGAAAATATTTTTGAAAAGATTAGTACGGTTGATGTATATAGCACTAATAATCTTTATATTTCAAGTATATTAAATTCTTTTGATCAGACTTTTAAAGATAATCAGATAAATTTTGATTTTTCATATAATGTAAATAGTGTTATAAATATTGATAATATGGATATTTGTTCATTATTTTATAATTTAGTTATTAATGCAATAGAAGCCAACTTAAAACTTTCCAATAATCGATATATCATCTTAAATGTAGTTAACATTAAAAATAATCTTCTAATAAAAATATCAAATCCAATTGATGACATCAAAGAAATTGAATATATTCAAGAAAGAAAAAGTTCCAAAAATGATGCAGAAAATCATGGTATTGGTTTACAGAAAATAGATGAAATTGTAGCTAAATATAATGGTAAAAATGAATATAAAGTAGAAGACAATTGTTTAATAAATCAAATTGTCTTATTAAATATCCTTGAGTTTTAAGATAAATACAATTTAAATATAATAAATACACTAATCAAAAAAACATTGATTTAATCATTATTATTTTCCTCGTAAAAGGAGGAAAATAATAATGACTACATATAATTTATGGGATTTGATTTATAAATGGTTATTTGGAAAATAAAAATACATACAAACAATAAAATTTTTTATTAAATTTTATGTTTATTGAGTTTTTATTAATTTGTGGCAAATATCAAAAAGAGATTTCTTAAATTACCCTGTTTTCCGGTAAAGAAAGAAATCTCTTATTTTTAAGCAAGAATCGAATAAAATCTATATCTATATTTTTTATTAATTATTCTTTTCTACACCAAAGACAATATTAGCGCTTTTACGAGCTTGAGTAAGTACATCCATTACAATATATGAATGTTCTAACATTTTATTACAAGCCTTGAAATCAAGATTATCAATATAAGTTGTAAATGCTTTAAACTCGCTATATAAACGATGATAATTACCAGTATCAATCCGTTCGCTATTTTCAGTATTTTTTAAAATTTGCACATCACTTAGTACACTTACAGGACCATCAATTTTTATACAGCCCTTGTCACCTTGAATAGTTGTTGAAATAGGAGCACTACAATCTTTAGCAGCAATGCATACTGCTTCAAAATTTGGATAGTTTAGACATAAAACTCCAGAAGTATCAATGTCATGTTCAATATTGGCATAATAATGAACGTGTTCTGGTTTACCAAATAATCCAACTACAAAATGAATATTATAAACATTTAAATCCATTAAAGCTCCGCCTGATTTGTTTACATCAAATGCTGGTAAAATTATTCCTTTTTTAAAGTCATCATAACGTGAAGAATATTGAGAGAAGTTACATGAAACAATACTTATTTTACCAATTGATGGTAATTGTTTTTTTATTTTTTTGTATGCAGGTAAGTATTGATTAGTAATTGCTTCAAATAGTAAACAGTTATTTTGTTTTGATAGTGTTATTAGTTCTTTTAGTTCATCTAAATTAGATGTAAATGGTTTTTCACAAATAACATGTTTTTTGTGATTTAGTGCTTTTTTTGTAAATTCAAAATGAAGATGATTAGGTACTGCAATATATACGGTATCAATATTATCATCATTTAATAATTCATCATAATCATAATATGTTTTGTTGATATTATATTTATTAGCTAAGAAATTTATTTTTTCTATAGATTCTTTTCGACCTAAAATGGCTTCTAATTTCATATCATCAATTAAATCTGCGATAGTGAGAAAATCTTGAACGATCATGCCACTTCCAATAATTCCTAAATTCATATTAACCTCCTCCAATAGTTAATTTATATAATTATTATAACATTGATTGGGTATATTAATTAATAATAATTTATGATAAAATACAAAGGATAAAGGAAGGTGATAATGTGAATGATGATATTATTGTAGCAATTGCAACTAGTAGATTGGAAGCTGCTATTTCAATAATTAGAGTAAGTGGACCTGATTGTATTGCTTTTGTACAAAAGTTTTTCACAGGAAAAATTTTAGAAAAACCAAGTCATACAATTAATTATGGTTTTATTATAGATGAAGGAAAGAAAATAGATGAGGTTTTGGTTAATATCTATCGTGGTAAAAGAACTTTCACTGGTGAAGAAATGGTAGAGATTAACTGTCATGGTGGTGTTTATATTACTTCTAAGGTATTAGAAGTATGTATAAAAAATGGTGCTAGAATGGCAGAACGTGGTGAATTTAGTAAACGTGCTTTTTTAAATGGGCGAATTGATTTATCACAAGCTGAAGCTATTAGTGACATTATTACAGCTAAAAATAGTTATGCTACTGATTTAGCGTTAAAGGGAATCACTGGAAATATTAGTAATTTTATTGAAACATTAAAAGAGGATTTGATTCAAATAATTACGCAAATTGAAGTAAATATTGATTATCCTGAATATGATGATGTTGAAGAATTGACGGCTTCTTCTTTATTACCTAGAAGTAGTGATTTATTAGCTAAAATGAATGAAATCTTAGAAAATTCAAAGAATATTAAGTTAATTAAAGAAGGAATTAAGACTGTTATTATTGGTCGACCTAATGTTGGAAAAAGTAGTTTATTAAATGCTTTATTGGATGAAGATAAAGCAATTGTTACTGATATTGCTGGAACGACAAGAGATATCGTTGAAGGAAGTATTAGTATAGATGGTATTGTTTTGAATATGATTGATACTGCTGGTATTAGAGAAACTGATGATATTATTGAAAGCATTGGGGTTGAAAAATCAAAGGAATTAGTTCATCAGGCTGATTTGGTTTTATTAGTAATTGATGGTAGTCAGGAATTAAGCGATGAAGATAAACAGTTATTAGAACTTACAAAAGATGCTACAAGGATTATTGTAATCAATAAAATTGATCAAGGTATCAAAGTTGATCTACAAGGAGTAAAAATAAGTGCTAAAGATAATCAAATTGGTGATTTAGTAGCTGAAATTAAAACAATGTTTGAACTAGGTAAGATTATTGATAATAATGATTATATTTTAACTAATGCTAGACAAACGATGTTATTGCAACGTGCTAGTCAGTCATTAAATCAAGCAGTTGATGCAATGAAATTAAGTGTACCAACAGATTTAATAGTTACTGATTTGTATGAATGTTGGAATAATTTAAAAGAAATATTGGGAGAGAAAGCAAAAGAAGATTTATTAGATGAATTATTTAAACGCTTTTGTATAGGTAAGTAGAATGGATAAAAATAAGATTTTAGAGTTTAAATTTTTAAATATAGCAAAATATTCGGGAATAGTAGCAGCAATTTCATTTGTATTATTTTTGATTATTAATGCTTTTAATACAGGCAGTAATGTCCTTTTTATAATTAGCTATGTTTTATTAATGGTTGCAATTGTTGGTGCTATTCAAGGAATATGTTTGTTTGTAATTGGTAATTATTTTGGAAAAAAGTAAGTGGGTGAATAGATGGCAGGTTTAGATGAAATATATCAAAGGATTGATTCATTATTTGAACATGGTCTTATAAACAGTTTGATAAGCATTGTTATTGTTATAATTATTGCTTTAATATTAAATAAATTAATTAATAAGATTATAAAGAAAAAAATAGATGATCCAATTAAAATCGTATTTCCAATGCGAATCAAGAAAATTGTTTTAATTTCTTTAGTATTGATTGTTATTTTAAGTGAATTAAGTGCAATGCAATCAATCATGAAAGCATTGTTAGCTAGTGGGGGAATTATCGCAGTTGTTATTGGGCTTGCCTCACAAGAAGCAGCAAGTAATATAATTAATGGTTTTATGATTTTAACTTATAAACCATATAAGATTGGTGATTTTGTTAATGTTCGTGAATATACTGTAACAGGAACAGTTATTGATATTTCAATGCGTCATAGTATTGTGGAAACATTAGAAAAAACACAGGTTATTATTCCTAATTCTATTATGAATAAAGCAATTATTGAAAATGTATCTAATGTAAAGACACAAAAAGCTAATTATTTATTAATTGAAATATCTTATGAAAGTGATTTACAAAGAGCTATTGCCATAATTCAAGAAGAAGGCGATAAGCACCCATTATGTGTTGATGGTCGAAATGAATTACAAAAAGAACAAAATGAACCAATTGTTAAAGTACATTGTATTAATTTTAATGAAAGTGGGATTCAATTAAGAGCAACATTATTATCTAAAGATAATTCAGATGGATTCCAATTAATGTCTGATTTACGTTTAAGAATCAAAGAACGTTTTGATAAAGAAGGTATTGATATTCCATATCCACATCGTGTTGTAATTAATGAAACAAAAGAAAGTAAGGAATAAAAAAGAACCAGAGCTAATCTTCTAAATTAGCTTTTGGTTCTTCTTTTATAGTCAATTTAATTTTTGTTACTCGATTAGCCTTGATACCAGTGATTTTAAAAATAAGGTTATTGATTGTAACACTTCGTTCTTGATTATCCTCAGGTATTTCTCCTAATAACTCAAGAATAAAACCACTTACTGTATCATGATTAATATCATCTATATTTAAATTTAGATCTAATTCATCAATCAAATCATCAATTATATAATTACCATCAACTATGTAATTGTGATCATCGATTTTTTGTAATTTTGGTTCATCATCAGGATCATATTCATCCTCAATTTCACCAACAATTTCTTCAATTAAATCTTCAACTGTTACAATTCCTGAAAAACCACCATATTCATCAACTAAAATAGCAATATGTTGATGATCTTCCTGTAGTTCTTTTAATAAATCATCAGTATTTTTTGATTCTAAAACAAAATATGGTTTTCTTAAAAGCTTACTAATATCTACATTATCAAATCCAACTTTGCGAGCTTCAATAACAAAATCTTTCATATTCAAAATACCAATAATATTATCGATTGACTTTTCATATATTGGAATTCGAGTATATCGCATTGTCATCATCTGTTCAATATTTTTACTTAAAGGATCTTCAATATCAATACAGTAGACCTCTGTTCTTGGGGTCATGATATTTAATGCTAAACTTTCATCAAATTCAAAAATATTAGAAATCATATCACTTTCATTTTCATCAAAGACACCACTTTCTTGACCACTTTTTACCAAAGAACGAAATTCTTCACGAGATATGGTATCTTCAGCATTTTCATCCTTCATACCAAAAATCATCAAGACAAATTTTGTTGACCAAGATAAGATCTTAATAAATGGTGCTGCTATTTTACTAATAATTAAAACTGGTTTAGCACAAAACATTGAAAACCATTCTGCTTTTTGCAAAGCGATTCTTTTAGGTACCAACTCACCAAAAATCAATGTAATAAATGAAATTAAAATGGTAATTAATACAACAGCAATCGTATCAGCATAAGGAACAGATAAACTTTTTAAAAAGCTTGCAAAGGTAACTGAAATTCCTGTTGCAGCACTAGCAGAGTTAAAAAATCCAGCTAATGTAATAGCTACTTGAATAGTAGATAAAAAGTTAGTTGGTTCCTCTAATAACTTTTCAACTAATTTGGCTTTTTTATTTCCAGCTTCACTTAAATTTTTTATTTTAGTTTTGTTGACAGAAACAATTGCCATCTCACTTGCTGCAAAATATGCATTAACTAACGTTAAAATAACAATTAAAACAATTTGAAATGAAATCGACTCGGGGCCTGAATCCATAAAATAATACACTCCTTTTTTATATAATTATATAATCTATATTCTATCAAAGTTAAAAACAAAAGTAAATATCAATGAAAAGTGAAGAATGTTAAGATTTGATTAAAAAAGTGTATTAAATGAATTAAATCTTTAAAATTAGTCAAATTTTAAAGATTTAATCGCAATACACTTTTAATCACTACATTTATTTTTAAAAATAATTCCACCAATAACAAACATAAAAGCAATAACGATTACACCATATTTTGAACTATCAGTCAATTGAGTAACAATTCCCATTAGTAAAGTTCCCATAAAAGAAGCTCCTTTACCAAATATGTCAAATACTCCGAAATATTCACTAGCCTGATTAGTAGGAATTATCTGAGTAAAATATGATCTAGATAATGCTTGAATTGCTCCTTGGAATACAGCTACAAAAACAGCTAAAACCCAGAATTTCCAAGCTGTATCTAACCATAAAGCAAATACAGCGATAAAGAAATAACCAGTAATACAAGTTAAAATTAAAGATTTAACTGAATATTTTTTAGCTAGCTTACCAAATATCAAAGAAAATGGGAAAGCTACTACTTGAGTCATTAATAAAGCTAATAATAAACTGCTATCGTTAATTCCAACATCTTTACCATATGAAGTTGCCATTTCAATAATCGTATAAACACCATCAATATAAAAGAAAAAAGCAATTAAGAAAAATAAAACTTTTTTATCATTTTTAATATTCGTCAAAACCCTTTTAAGATTACCTAATACAGGTTCTTTTTTAGTCGAATAATTTACTTGGCGATAATTTTTTAATAAAGGAATTGTTGCTAAAAGCCACCATAAAGCATTAATAATAAATGCAATTGCAGTAGCTTGTACAGTTGTTAATCCAATTGAATTAGCTCCTAAAATTAATAATAAACTAATAGTAAAAGGAATACAGCTGCCAATATATCCCCAGGCATAACCATGTGAAGAAACTTCATCAACTCGATTACTAGTTGTAATATCAACTAGCATTGAATCATAAAATACTAAGCTAGTAGATAATCCAGTTTTAGCGATAATAAAGAGTACTAGAAAAGCAATCCAGCCAAGAGGAACAGCCATAGCAACTAAACATAAAACCCCCATTAGCATAAAAAAGGTAAATATTGGTTTACGAAGATTTTTTTGATCACCAATACTACCAAGTGTTGGACCAGCTAAAGCTACTATTAGTGTCGAAATAGAAATCGCATAGCTATAGTATGCTGTTGAATCACTTAAAGAAATCCCAGCACTAGAAGCCAGATTTTTAAAATAAATAGGAATAATAGTGGAAACTAAAAGGACAAAAGCCGAATTTCCAACATCATATAAAATCCAGTATTTTTCTAATTTAGTTAGTTTATTCATAATTAAAATCGAATCGGTTAGATATTCTAGTATTATTTAAGTAACTTTCATAATAACCAATTATCTCCTTTGTTGCAGTATTAATTGACTGATTGAATATATTAACCAGGATGTCAATATCGTCTTTAATTAAAGGTTCAGGTCTTGCTTGCATTACCATTCCTAAATAACTCTTAGCATTAACTAATTTCATTCCTGTTAAGATTATGGTTCTTTTAATATTGCTTTGACAAGCAAATAATTGATTAAATCGTCGAAATGATTTTAGAGAAGTTAAAATTGTATCAGGTTTTAATTTAAAAAATGGAGCAATTATAGTAGCTGTATCTTTATTAGCGATAAGATATTTAGCACTACAATAATTGAACTTATCATTATTAATAATCATAAAACGCTGATCTAAATCCCGTTCAATGGCATAATGAGAAATTTCTTTATTCTCCATGACAGTATCAATAAAACCATGACATTCACTATCAAGAATAAAATGATTAATGAAACCGAAGATATAAGCTAAAGCGGCTTCACTATTAGTTTCTTTAAGCTGTTCTTTAGCTTTTTCAAAAAAATCGCGAGCAATTTCTTGATGAAGACGATTTCCCAATTCATTTACATAATTATTTTTTAAAGGATGATAAAAAAACAAAATATCGGGACCTTGAAGACCAATATTGTAATAATTTCGATTGTTGTTGATGATTTCAACAATTTTAGGATGATCAAGCCTGCTTAAAACTTGATTTCCAAAGTGTTGATGTGTATAACTTGCGGGCATATAAAACCTCCTGTCTAAACCATTATAAATAGTTTAAATTATTTTGTCATGTTTAATAGCTTAAGTTTAAGTTAATTTTTAACTACAACCGATAGTAAGTATTATAGCAGTTTTAGTTAAAAATTGCATTTTAATAAATAAAAAAGACGATGAACTCGTCTATTTAAAATTGCGGTTAAATCGATTACTTAAAGAATGTTCGTTTTTTAAAGCAGCAATAAAATCATTAATATAAACAACACACTCATCAATACTTTGGTTAAATAACTTTTCTAACGCAATAATATCTAAAGCAATTTTTTGATTTGGTTGATAATTAACAACAAAGCCTTGAAACCTTTTAAAAGTAAAGGTTATTTTTAATACCAAATAAATCAAGCCTCTTTTATACAATTGCGGAGCCACCAATAAACGATCATAAAATTTCATTCCTTTTAAACTCTTATAAATATCTTTAATGCTCGCTTGAGGATAAAAGATAGCAATATTACTAACAATATCATCATTAATATGGATATGATTAGTTAAATGAGTTTTTAAAGGATTCAAACCATCTTTGACCATAAAATAACGATCTAACTCAGTTTCTATTTCAAAATGAGTAGTTTTAGTCTTGTCCATTATTTCATTTACTAAAGGATGACAATTACTATCTAAAATAAAGTGACAAACAAAACCACAAAGATACGCAAACTGAGCCTGACTTTTAGTATGTTGTAATGTTGTTATTGCTGGAAGTAAAAACTCACAAGCTTTTTGTTGATGAATAGCACTGCCTAAGCGATTGATTTTGCTATGTAAATAGGGCCGATTATAAAATAAAATATCCGGACCATGAAGACCAATATTATAAAAATCAATATTATCATTAATAATTTTTTTTAGCTGGTCATCAAGCTGTTTTAAAACGATTTTACCTAAACGATAATGACTATATGAAGCAGGCATTATTTTAATGTATCATATTCACTAGCTTTAAAACCAACTAAAACGCGATCTTCAGTTTCAACGATTGGTCTTTTAACAAGCATACCATCACTAGCTAGAAGTTCTAATTGTTCATCTTCACTCATTGCTGGTAATTTATCTTTTAAATTTAATTCACGATATTTTAATCCAGAAGTATTAAAGAATTTTTTAAGTGGCAAATTACTTTTTTTATATAAAGCATGTAGTTCTTCTTTGTTTAATTTTTCTTCAACAATATGACGATCCTGGTGCTCTAAACCAAGTTGATCTAAGTATTTTTTAGCTTTTTTACATGTACTGCATTTTGGATATTCAATAAAATTCAACATTTTTCTCACCTCGATTAATAGTTTACCTCATTTGACAATATAATAACAATATTATGCTTAATTATTTATAAAGGAAATAACACTTCCTAACAGATAGGAATTTTCCTATCTATTAGGAAGTTTAATTATAGATATAAATCCTAAAAATATGTTAGTATGATAGCGGAGTTGATGTCATGCTTAATAAACGTCAAAATCAAATTATTGACATATTAAATAATGATAATAATTGGATTACAGGGAAAGAACTTGCCAAATTATTAAATGTCTCTGATCGTACTATTAGATCAGATATCGATGTTATTAATAAGTTTTATGATTGTTTATTGATTAAATCAAATAAAAGATTAGGCTATCAAATTGATGAAGCTTTGCTTTTTAAACAAGATATTGAAACTAAGGAACTTATTCCTCAAAACTCACATGAACGTTGTGTTTATATCATTCGAGAGTTGTTATTTAAAAGTAAAGAAATTAATTTAATTGCTTTACAAGACCAGGTTTTTGTTAGTGGTTATTCAATTGATAATGATATTAAAAAGATTCGTAAGATGATAAGTGAATATCCTAGCTTAAAATTGATTAGATCAAAGAATTATATTAGCTTACGGGGAAATGAAGCAGATAAAAGAAAATTATATAAACAATTATTAACTGAGGAAACTCATGGTAATTTCTTGAATTTAAATTCAATTGCTGATTTATGGTCAAATTTTGATTTATTAGAAATTAAAGATATCCTTGAGGATGTTTGTGAATTGTATAATTATCAAATTCGTGAAATTGATTTTCCAATGATTATGATTCATGCTGGTGTTGCAATTGAAAGAATTATTAATCGTAATTATATTAATAGTAAAACTGCTAAACATCATTTAAATAATAATATTGAATATCAAATTTCATATGAGTTTTTTCATCGGGTTAGTAAAACAATTGATATTGAGTTAGTAGAAGATGAAGTTGTTTTATTTGCTCAATTATTAATTGGTAGTTATCAAAAAGATGATGAAGATGAAAATTTAGATAAGTTATTAAATCAAATTGTTGATGCTGTAATTAAAGAAGTAAAAGATTATTTTGATATTAATTTTTCTAAAGATAAGGATTTTAAGTTAGGCTTAAAAATGCATTTACAACTATTACTAGAAAGACAGCAAAACAATGTTACGATTACTAATATTTATCTTCAAGAGATAAAAAGAAAATATCCATTGGTTTTTGAAATGGCAATTAGAGCTGGTGAAGTAATTGCTGATATTTGCAAGATAAATGTTAAAGAAAATGAACTATCATTTTTAGCTTTACATTTAGGAGCTGCTTATGATCGTGTAAATTCGATTAAACGTTATCGAGCGGTTATAATTATCCCGCACAATCAAATGTTATCAAATATGTGTATTGATAAATTAAAACTTAGATTTGAAGAACGAATGGTAATTGTAAAAAGATATGGTTTTTATGAAGAAATGATGATAAAACAACAAGAACCAGATTTAATAATTACGACTGTACCATTAAAACATAATTTAAATATACCGACAGTGCAAATAACATTATTTGTTAATTATGAAGATGAAAGTAAAGTTTTCCAGACTTTAAATCTTTTAGATAAACAACGTTATCATGAAGATTTTGTAGTATTAGTAAATGAATTAATACGACCAGATTTATTTCATGTAAAAAAACAAATGGCTAGTTCTAAAGAAGTTATTGATTTTTTATGTGATGAATTAATTAGTAAAAATTTAGCCGATGAAAGATATAAAGAAGATGTATTTAAACGTGAGTCAGTTTCGGCAACATCATTTGTAAATGGTTTTGCAGTACCACACTCGATTGAAATTACTTCAAAAGAATCTTGTATATCAATTATGATTTTAGATAAACCAGTAAAATGGGGTGATTTTGAGGTCAAATTAGTACTTTTATTAGCGATAAGAGATACCGATAGTCATCTGTTGAAAATATTTTTTGACTGGCTAAGTAGTATTGTTAGTGATTCTAATAAATTCAGACAGTTATTAGAGGTTAAAAATTATCAGGAATTTATTCAGCATGTTATTGAATAGGAGAATAAAATGGCAACTAAGGTAGAAAGAAAAAAAAGAAATAAAAAGAAAAAATATAATTATATTGATGCTTCAATGACAAAGCGTTTTATAAGTTACATAATTGACTGGTATGTTGGGGCTTTATGTACAGCAATTCCAATTGCAATTACATCACAAAAGTTAACTAATACAATGTTAAATCAAAACATTGTTGAATTTGAACAGCCTTATGGAATTATTTCCGGGGTAATAGCTGTATTATTTGCGATTTTCTATTTTGTGATAGTTCCAACTTATATTTATCCAGGACAAACAGTGGGTAAAAGAATCTGCAAAATTAAAATTGTTCAAAAAAATGATGAACCAGTAACGATCAAAAATATGTTATTACGACAATTATTAGGAATTATTGTTATTGAAGGGGTATTAGTTACTGCTAGTGCTATTTGGCATGAAGTTATTACAATTATTACTCAAATTAATTTTGTAACGCCATTGATGTATGCTGGATTTGTAGTTACAGCAGTTAGTATTTTGTTATATTTATTTAAAGGTGAACATCGTGCTTTACATGACTATATTGGAAATACTAAGGTAGTTTCATGCAATTAATTTCCTAATACTAGGAAAAATGAATAATAAAAAAAACGGGTAATAAATTTTATAATAATACTATAAGATAAGGAGAATTGATTATGGAAGGATTAGAATTAGTAAGTTTTAAAATTATTTCAGCAGTAGGAATGGCTAAATCAAGTTATATTGAAGCTATGAAGGCTGCAAGTGAGGGAGATTTTGAATTAGCTAAAGCTAAGATCAAAGAAGGAGAAGAATCATTTAATGGTGGACATAGTGCTCATGGTGAATTGATTCAAAAAGAAGCAAGCGGTGAACATGTTGTACCAACAATTTTATTGATGCATGCAGAAGATCAATTAATGTCAGCTGAAACTATTAAAGTAATGGCATTAGAAATCATTCGTTTAAATGAACGTGTTGCTGCATTAGAAAAATAGTAATAAGTATGAAAATACTGATTATAAAAAATAAAGGGAGGAAAAAAAGATGAAAAAAATTTATTTATTTTGTAGTGCTGGAATGTCTACAAGTATGTTAGCAAGCAATATGCAAGATGTTGCTAATCAACATAAATTACCAATTAAAGTAGCAGCTTTTCCACACAACAAACTAGAAGAAATCATTAGTAATGATCGTCCTGACTGTATTTTACTTGGACCACAAGTAAAATATATGTATGATGAAACAGTGGCTCAATTTGGAAGCCAAGGGATCCCTATTGCTGTAATCGACCAAGGTGATTATGGAATGATGAACGGAGAAAAAGTTCTTAAAACAGCAATTAAATTAATTAAGGGGAATAAAAAATAAAATAGAAAAGAGGGCAAACTTTTATGATGAAAAAACTTGAAAAAGTTTTGATGCCTTTAGCAGAAGCTATTGGGCGTAACAAATATCTAGTTGCAATTCGTGATGGTTTCTTGGTTTCTACACCATTACTTATTGCCGGATCAATATTCTTATTAATTGGAAACTTTCCAATTACTGCATGGACTGATTGGTTAGAATCAGTTGTTGTTAATTCAAGCACTGGTGAAACATTAGCAACATTTATTGCTAAACCAGCAAGTGCAACATTTGATATCATGGCAATTTTTGCTGTTGTTGGTATTGCTTATTCATTTGCTCGTCAAATGAAAACTGACAAAATCTTTGGTGCAGCTGTTGCCATTATGTCATGGTTTTTAATTATGCCATATACAGTAGAAGGAACAATTACTGTAGGTGGTGAAGAAGTAGCAGCAAGCTTATCTGGTTTACCACTTGGATGGGTTGGTGCTAAAGGTATTTTTGTTGGTATCATTGTTTCTTTCATTGCCGTACATATTTATTCTTGGGTAGAGAAAAAAGGTTGGGTAATTAAAATGCCTAAAGGAGTACCTCCTACTGTTGAACAATCATTTGGAGCTTTAATTCCAGCAGTTATTGTTATGACAGTATTCTTCCTAATTAACTTATTATTTGGTTTCTTAGGAACAAACGTATTCCAAATTATTTTCGAATTCTTACAAACACCATTATTAAACTTAGGTGATACTTTAGGAGCAATGGTTATTGCTTATATCTTCTTACATTTATTCTGGTTCTTCGGGGTAAATGGTGGATCTGTAGTTGGAGCAGTATTTAATCCAATTTTACAAACTTTAGCAGTTGAAAACTTAGAATTCTTTAAAACAGGAGTTGGGGAAGGACATATTATTTGTCAACAATTCCAAGATTTATTTGCAACATTCGGTGGATGTGGTTCTACATTATCATTAATTATTGCAATGTTATTATTCTGTAAATCTAAACGTATTACTGAATTAGGTAAATTAGCGTTAGTACCAGGTATCTTTGGTATTAACGAACCAATCGTATTTGGGTTACCAATCGTATTAAACCCAACTATGTTAGTTCCATTTGTTTTAGTACCGACGATGAATATCGTTATATCTTATTTTGCAATGGCTCTGGATTTTGTTCCAATTTGTAGTGGGGTTCAAATTCCATGGACAACACCAGTAATTATTTCAGGTTTATTAGCGACTAACTGGGTTGGAGCTATCTTGCAAGGATTATTATTAATTGCCGGTGTATTTATTTACATGCCATTTATTAAAATTATGGATAAACAATATTTAATTGATGAAGCTAATGCAGCAAACGAAGAAGAAGATGACGATTTCTCATTAGACGATTTATCATTTGATGATTTATAAAAGGAGGCAATAAAATGAAAGTAATTATGATTTATGATCAAATCCAATCTGGTGCAGGTATTAAAGACGATCATATGGTTCCTTTAGGCGCAACTAAAGATCCAGTAGGACCAGCAATTATGATGGAACCATACTTAAAAGCAGTAGGTGGTCGTGTTGTTGCTTGTCTATATTGTGGAGATGGTTTTTATGAAGCAAATCCTAAAGAAGTAAGTCGTAAATTATGTGCAATGGTTAATAAATTAAAACCAGATGTAGTAATTTGTGGACCAGCATTTAATTATTTAGGATATGGAAAAATGGCAGCAAATATTGCTTATGACATCAATCAAACTACAGATGTACCAGCATTTGCTGCAATGTCAAAGGAAAATGAAGAAACAATCAATGAGTTTAAAGATAAAGTTCATATTGTCGAAACGCCTAAAAAAGGTGGTACTGGTTTAAATGAAGCATTAGATGGAATGTGTAAATTAGCAAAAGCCTTAGTAGATAAAGAAGATCTAAATCCAATTACTTCAAAGTATTGTTTCTAAATTAAAAAGGATGCTAAGAAGCATCCTTTTGTTAAAAATAAAGGAGGAATTTATAAATGTGGGGTATTATCGCAACATGGCGAATGGCCATGGAAGGTATTAGCAAAGCTAGTGAAATGTTGGCAGAAGGAAAAGATGCTGGTGATGCTATTGAAACAGCAATTAGAGAAGTAGAAGATTTTCCATACTATAAATCAGTAGGATATGGTGGCTTACCTAATGAAGAAATGGAAGTAGAATTAGACGCTGCATTTATGGATGGTGATACACTTGATATTGGTGCTGTAGCTGCTATTAAAGATTATGCTAACCCAGTTAGTATTGCTAGAAGATTATCAAAAGAAAAAGTTAATAATCTTTTAGTTGGTGCTGGAGCAGAAAAATTTGCTCATAAAGAAGGATTTGAAAGAAAAAATATGTTAAGCGATCGTGCTAAAATTCATTATCGCAATCGTGTTAAAGAAGTTCAAGAACAAGAAATTAAACCATATGCTGGTCATGATACAGTAGGAATGGTTTGTCTAGATAGTCATGGTAAAATGACTTCAGCTACTTCAACAAGTGGATTATTTATGAAAAAAGCTGGTCGTGTTGGTGATTCACCAATTTCTGGTTCTGGATTCTATGTTGACAGTAAAGTCGGTGGTGCTAGTGCAACAGGACTTGGTGAAGATGTAATGAAAGGTTGCGTTGCTTATGAAATAGTTCGTTTAATGAAAGAAGGAATGCATCCACAAGCTGCTTGTGAAAAAGCTGTTAATGATTTTGATTTAGAATTAAAACAACGTCGTGGAAAAGCTGGTGATATGTCACTAGTAGCAATGAATAATAAAGGAGAATGGGGTGTTGCTACTAATATTGAAGGATTCTCATTTGCAGTGGCAACTGCTAATGAAAAACCAACTGTTTATTTAACTGAAAATATTGATGGTAAATGTGTTCATACAGTTGCTAGTCAAGAATGGTTAGATAATTATATGGCAACAAGAATGGCTCCATTAGAAGAAAAATAATATGGAAACAGAAATATTAAATAAAGTTGATGAAATATCAAAACAAATGATCGATGGCATTATTGATATTGTAAAAATTGATAGTGTTGAAAGTGAAGCTAAAGAAAACGCTCCATTTGGGACAGGAGTAAAAGAAGCTTTAGATAAAACATTAGCATTAGCGACGTCTTTAGGATTTAAAACGACTAATATTGATAATTATATTGGTTATGCCAGTTATGGCAGCAGTGATGATTATATTTGTGCCATCGGTCATTTAGATGTAGTACCTGTTAAAACAGGATGGAAACATCCGCCATTTAGCGGATACGTGGAAAATGGAACTATTTATAGTCGGGGAATATTAGATAATAAAGGACCTATTATATCTTGTTTATTTGCATTATATGCATTAAAGGAATTGAATATTGATTTAAGTCATGAAGTTAGAATTATTTTTGGCTGTGATGAAGAAAGTGGTTTTGAAGATTTGAAATATTATTTAAGTAAAGAAAAACCACCAATAATGGGATTTACTCCTGATTGTAAATATCCTGTTGTTTATGGTGAACGGGGACGGGCAGTAGTTAAAATCACAGGAAAACAAGATCAGTTAGAAAAATTCTTTAACTTAGTTAATGATTATATTTTAAATACTAAAAATAATGGTGAATGTTTTAATATCGATTTTAAAGATGAAGAATTTGGATTATTGGAAGTTAGAAATTATCAATTATTATTAGATCAAGATCCTAGCGTTCAATTTAGTGTTAGTTATCCTGCTAACGTAAGTGTAGAAACAATTATTGATAATATTAAAAAAGCAGTATCTGATTTTGATGTAATTTTAGTAGATAATTATAATCCAGTTAAATTTGAAAAAGATTGTAAACTTGTTAAAACATTAGTATATACTTATGAAAAAGTAACCGGAAATGATGGTACACCAGTAACAACAACGGGAGGAACTTATGCAAAATTAATGCCAAATATCGTTCCTTTTGGTCCATCTTTCCCAGGTCAAAAAGGTATTGGTCATTTACCTAACGAATGGATGACAATCGAAGATATTATTACTAATGCTAAAATTTATGCTTTAAGTTTATATCATCTTGCAAAATAGAAAGTAGGGAAAACGAATGATTGAAATATGTTGTGGTAGTTACGAAGATGCCTTAAATGCTTATAATGGTGGCGCTAAAAGAATAGAATTAAATAGTGCTTTGCATTTAGGAGGTTTAACACCTAGTTTAGCTTCATTAAAAATGACTAAGGCTAATACTAACTTAACAGTAATCTGTATGGTTAGACCAAGGGGCGCAGGTTTTTGTTATAGTAAATCTGAGTATCGTCAAATGTTAATTGAAGCTAAAGATTTATTAGAAACAGGGGCAGATGGTCTTGCTTTTGGTTTCTTACATGAAAACCATGAGATTGATGTTGAAAGAACTAGAAAAATGGTTGAGTTATGTAAAAAATATCATAAAACAGCAGTATTTCATCGTGCTTTTGATTGTGTTAATGATCCATATAAGAGTATTGAGATTTTAATTGATTTAGGTGTTGATCGCTTACTTACAAGCGGTTTAAAAGCTAAAGCAATGGATGGAATTGAATTAATTAAAGAATTACAAGCAAAATATGGGGATAAAATTGAAATATTAGCTGGTAGCGGTGTTAATGCTAGTAATGCTAAAGAAATTGTTGAAATTGCAAAAATCAATCAAATTCATTCCTCTTGTAAAGATTGGCGAACTGATCCAACTACAAGTGGAAAAGATGTTAATTATTGTTATGGACCTGAAACTCATCAAAATGACTATGATGTAGTTAGTTTAGATTTGGTTAAAAAATTAGTAAAATTAGGATTATGAAAAAGAAAATCTGGTTTCGATATTTAATCACTGCTCTTGCTGTAATTGCATCATCATTTTTACAAACTTATGCCATTAAAGTATTTGTTGAACCGGCTAATTTATTATCAAGTGGTTTTACTGGGGTAGCAATTTTAATTGATCGTATTACTTCTTTATATGGTATCAGTTTTTCAACATCACTTGGGATGATTGCTTTAAATGTACCAGTTGCTATTTTGTGTTTTAAAAGTATCGGTAAAAAATTTGTTATTTCATCTTTGTGTCAGGTATTCTTAACAAGTTTTCTACTTAAAGTTTGTACTTTTCCACCATTGTTCGATGATGTGATCTTAAATGTATGTTTTGGTGGTTTTGTTTATGGTATTGCTACAGTAATAGCTTTAAAAGGAAATGCTTCAACAGCAGGAACTGATTTTATCGCTTTATATGTTTCTAATAAAAGCGGTCGGTCAATCTGGGGTTATGTCTTTGTCTTTAATACATGTATATTATGTATTTTTGGTTATATGTTTGGTTGGATTTATGCGGGATATTCAATTGTCTTCCAGTTTATTTCAACTAGAACTATTTCATCGTTCTATCAACGTTACAAACGTGTAACTTTACAAATAACAACTAAACATCCAGAACAAGTAGTTGATTTATATATTAAAAATTATCGTCATGGTATTTCAGTAATGAATGGTTATGGTGGCTATAGTAAAGCCCCAATGAGTTTATTACACACTGTTGTATCAGCTTATGAAGTACAAGATATTGTTCAATTGCTTCATGAAGGTGATGATAAAGCAATAATTAATGTAATTCCAACTGAAAATTTTATTGGTGGCTTTTATCAAGCACCAATCGATTAAGGACTATTTTTATAGTCCTTTTTAAATTATGTTATTTTGATAAAATAATAGCTTATATTTATGTTAGAATTACAGTGAAAAATAAACTAGTAAAAAGGGGGATATATATGAGTTATAGTATTACTCGTGAAGAGTTAAAAAAAGTTTTATTAGATGGTGACCAGCAACAGATAAAGAAATTAATTACTAATATTCACCCTGCCGATATTTTAGATATTCTTCATGAAGATGAAGATAGTATTAAAGAATTAATGGATCATTTACCTAATGATGTAGTTGCTAATATTATCGAAGAAGAAGACGACGAAGATGAACAATATGAATTGTTAAAATTATTTTCTGATGCCAAACAACGTAAAATCATAGATGAAATGTCTAAAGATGAAATTACTGATTTAATTGGGGAACTAGAAGAAAATGAAAAACAAGACATTTTAAATAAGATGGATCAAGATGATAAAGCTGATGTTGAAAAATTATTAACTTTTGAACCTGATACAGCTGGTGGAATTATGACTACTGAATATATTAGTATTCGTTCTGGAAATACCGTCGAAAAGACTTTAAAGTATTTACAAGAAAATACGGAACAAGATACTACTTATTATTTATATGTAGTAGATCCTCAAAATGTATTAAAAGGCGTCGTATCATTAAGAGATATTGTTAGTAGTACTTTTGATACTAAAATGATTGATATTACTAATCCTAATGTTAAATCAGTTTTATATAATGTTGACCAGGAAGAAGTTGCTCGAAAGTTTAAAAAATATGGTTTTATTATGATGCCTGTAGTAGATGAAGAAGATCATTTATTAGGGGTAATTGAATTCGATGATATCATTGATATTATGCAAGAAGAAAGTACTGAAGATATCAACTTATTAGGGGGTGTTGACTCTGAAGAACGTTTAGATTCAACTATCGAAGAATCTTTTAAAAGTAGAATTCCCTGGTTGATAATTAATCTTTTTACTGCAGTTTTAGCAGCTTCAGTAGTTAGTTTTTTTGAAGGAACAATTGCTCAAGTAGTTACTTTAGCTACAGTAATGCCAATTGTAACTGGTATGGGCGGTAATGCCGGAACTCAAACTTTAACAATCGTTGTTCGAGGATTATCACTTGGTGAAATGACAAAAGCCAACGCTATAAAAATAATGTTAAAAGAAATTGCAGTAGGAATGTGTAGTGGGATTATTATTGGTATTTTGGTTGCCATTGGTTCGATGATATTTGAAGGTAATCCAATATTTGGATTAGTTACTGGATTAGCGATGTTTTTAAATATGATCTTGGCTAATATTGCTGGTTACTTCATCCCAGTAATTTTAGATAAGTTGAAAATTGATCCAGCTCTTGCTAGTGGGGTATTTGTTACTACGGTTACTGATGTTTTAGGCTTTTTCTTCTTTTTAGGACTAGCAACAGTATTTTTACCATATTTAATTTAAATTAGGAGAAGATCAATGCAAATAAAATACGTAAAAAATAAGATATATAAAATTATTCTTATTTTATTAATTGTAATAACAATTTTATTGGGAATATATATTGCAGCGCTCCCTTTTACAAAAATAGATAATGAAATAATTATTGCCCTATTAGTAATTGTCATAATAGCTATTCCAGTAATCTATAATAAAGAAACTAATAATCGAGTAATGACACTAAACGAAGATGGTTTTGTTGATAAATATGGTAAATTTCAATTTTCAAAGATGAAATCTGTTTTTTATTCAAGTAATCAAATTCAGATTTCTTATGATACTGGTAATTTAATTACTGATTATAATCAAGATTTAATTGATAAATTGAAAGAACAAAATATTGAATTTAATGATAAAAAGAAATCACTTAAAAAAATAAATTATCTTATATTATTAATAATGTTTTTTATCATTGGTTATTTATTTTATAATCTTTTTACAATTTTATTTGGCTTTTATTATGTTAAAAATTATGATTATGTAATTATTGATGGAATAAATTTAGTTTTACGAATATTAAAAGTTATCACTGGAATCGTTCTATTAATATTTTATCGTAATGTAAAAAAGAATAAGACGATCATAATTGTTTTGCTGACCTTTATGGCAATATTGATGATATCAAGTAATTTTATAAAAATTGATCATTACAACAATGTAAATGGTGATTATGTTTGTATCTTAAAAAATAACAGATTAAGTATTTATAAAAATCTTATTAAAGAATACGGTGAATTTACAGATCGAATTAGTCATGTAAATAAATTTAAGGTTGTAACATTGACGGATAGTGATGATATTATAGTTTATCAAAAAGATAAAGAAACATTTTTACGACCTGTTTATCGTGATAAATTAAAAGAAACCAATATTAATGAAATCATCAATCAATATGATGGCTTTGGTTTTGCTAATCTAGAATATTTATTAATATTTGATAAAGGAGCGGTAAGTGTTTCTAATCTTGAGGGTAATTATGATTATAAAACAATGTTTGTAAATCAACATTTATTAGAGGTGTATCAAAATAATAAGGTTATTGGTTATATTGTTTTAAATGATAAAATTGATGATGAATATTTTGATTATGAAAAGATGAATAGTATTGAATTTATTTGCTTAAACGATAATCAATTAAAATATAATCATCTAGAAATAGTTGAAAGTAGCGAAGCAGAAAATAACTATGATAATAGTACTACAAGTGATGATAGTGATATTATTGAAGATGAAGTATCTCCAGAAACTGATTTATCACCAGAAGTTGAGATGTCATGTAAGGAAGCTGTTGATCAAATGAATCAAATTATTGCTTCAGGAATTGAAAACTTTGAATCTACACCAGAATTTGTTAAAATAGAAGCTGTAAGTGATGATTATAATCAAATCATACTGGAAGTCGCTAAGCAATTTACAATTATCAATAATGATAATAATACACAAATTGATACTCAGATATTAAATATTAGTATTACATCAGGAGATATAAACGAATTTGGGGCTAGTGTCTTTGATCGTCAGGATATAACTAACCAGGAAAAGATAACTAATGATTATAAATATCGGGTAAAAAAAGCAGGTAATTATTATTTGGCTGCTCGTCTTAGTGAAAATAGTAATGTTGATGAAGGATTAGAGTTATTAGATAATCCTATTACAACTGATACATCATGGACAACTGATTTTATGTATCGAATTAAAGGAAAAGAATACCTGGGTAATTCCTGGTAATCAAGTGGAGGAAATATGGAAGAAAAGTTAGATGAAATTATTGTTTTATTAAAAAATATTGATCGTAATTTACAAGTGTTAGTTGATAAAGGTAATGCTGTTAAAGTAAGTAAACCTAGTAATGAGGCAATTTTAAAACAATTTGAGGAAACAGAAAAGTTATTTAATAAAGTAATGAATAAAGGTAAGAAGGTTGATTAGGGTATAGGCGGCTATACCCTTTTTAATTAATAACTTACATGATTGTAAGGTAAGGAGAAAAGTTATGAAGATATTAATTGTTGAAGATGATATTGAATTGAGAAAAGAGTTGAAAGTTTTATTAGATAATAATGGTTATCAAGGAATAATTTTAGATGATTTTAAAAATTCATTAAGCAGAATATTAGAAATTAATCCAGATTTAATTTTATTGGATATTAAAATACCCTATTTAAATGGCCAGCAATTATTAAAAAAATTAAGAGAAGTATCAAATGTACCTGTAATTATGGTTACAAGTAAAGATAGTGAAATAGATGAAATACTATCATATAGTTATGGGGTAGATGATTATATTACTAAACCATATAATCCAACTATCTTATTGTTACATATTGAAGCCATATTTAAACGGCTACAAAAAAATGAGCCTAAGCTAGAATATCATGGAGTTAAAATCAATTTATTGAAAAGTACGCTTGAAAAAGAAGATATGAGTTTATTGTTGTCGAAAAATGAAATGAGTATCTTTTATTATTTAGTAATTAATCAAGGAAAAATTGTTACTCGTGATGATATTATGAATTATTTATGGGGTACTGATAAGTTTATTGATGATAATACGTTAACTGTTAACATGACAAGATTAAGAAAGAAAATAGCTAAAATTGGGTTAGTTGATGTTATTGAAACAAGAAGGGATCAAGGGTATATATTAATATGAAATTACTAGATTATATTAAAGATCAGATTGTTTTGATATTATTGTATTTTACAATGATATTATTAGTGCAGTTTTTTTTAGTAATGTATCATTTACCAGCAACTTTAAAAGTATCTCTTTTGATTATAATGGTTTTATTTTTATTAATCGTTATTAGCTATGATTATTATCGAAAAAGTTTCTTTTATCAGGATTTTCAAAAAAAGCTGGATCAATTAGATAAAAAATGTTTAATTAGTGCCTTAATAACAAGACCTAATTTTTTAGAAGGACAGATTTTGTATGATTCGCTATACGAAATTGATAAAGCAACATATGAAGAAATCGAAAAATATCAACAAGAAGTAAGTGATTTTAAAGAGTATATTGAATTATGGATTCATGAAGTTAAGTTACCGATAGCTAGTACTAAGTTAATGATTCATAATCACGAAAGTAACGTTAGAAAACTTAAAGATCAAATTAATAAAATAGAAAATAATGTCGAATTAGTTTTATATTATGCTAGATTAGATAGCAGTGAAAAAGATTATTTAATAAAAAAATGTGATTTAAATCAGATCATAAAAAATGTTATTAAGAAAAATCAGGATAGTTTATTGTATCAAAATATTGCAATTAAAATAAAAAATATTGAAGCAACAGTATTGAGTGATAGCAAATGGTTAGAATTTATTATTAATCAGATAATTAGTAATAGTATTAAATATCATGGTGAAAGTGATTGTTTAATTAGTTTTAATGTTATTCAAAATGAAAATTATATTTCCTTGGAAATATTAGATAACGGAATTGGGATAAAAGATAGTGAATTACTATATGTTTTTGATAAATCATTTACCGGAGAAAATGGTCGCCTTGTTTCTAGTGCTACAGGTATGGGATTATATATTGTCAAAAATTTATGTCATAAGTTAGGACATCAAATAGCTATTGAATCAAAACAAGGGAAGTATACTAAAGTGATAATCGATTTTAATAATGAAGATTATTACAAAGTTGTAAGATAGTGTAAGGTATTTCGATGTCATCTAGATTATCTGTTTTCTATAATAAAGATGTAAAGGAGAAAAAGAGTATGGAGAAGATATTAGTAATTGAAAATATTAGTAAATATTATGGAAACAAGAGTAATCTAACAAAAGCAATTAATAATTTATCAATGTCAATTGATGAAGGAGAATTTGTGGCCATTATGGGGGCCAGTGGTTCTGGTAAAACAACTTTGTTAAACTTAATTTCTACGATTGATAGGGTTACTAGCGGTCATATTTATTTAAAAGGAATCGATATTACTAAGCTTAAAGGAAATAAATTGAATCAATTCAGACGCGAACAATTAGGATTTATTTTTCAAGAATTCAATTTATTAGACACTTTAACAGCTTATGAAAACATTGCTTTAGCTTTGCAAATTCAAAAAGTATCTTATCAGGAAATAGATAAACGAGTTAAAGAAGTCGCTAGTAAATTAGATATAAGTGATATTTTAGATAAATATCCATCACAAATGTCTGGTGGACAAAAACAAAGAGTAGCTAGTGCCAGGGCAATTATTACTAATCCCCAGTTAGTCCTAGCGGATGAACCTACGGGTGCTTTAGATTCCAAGAGTTCTAGGTTATTACTTGAAAGATTAAACAAATTAAATCAAGAATACAAAACGACTATTTTAATGGTTACTCATGATGCTTTTAGTGCTAGTTATGCTTCTAAAGTTATCTTTATTAAAGATGGTCAGATTTTTAATGAGTTTAGTCGTGGTAATCAAAGTCGCAAAGAATTTTTTGATAAGATCATCGATGTTGTTTCTCTATTAGGAGGCGATATTAGTGATGTTATTTAATCTATCGTTTAAAAATATTAAAAAGAGTTTTAAAGATTATGTTATTTATTTTGTAACTTTGATTTTAGGAATAACAATTTTTTATATTTTTAATTCTTTACAGTCCCAAACTGTTATGTTGGAAATTAGTGACTCAGCTAGAGATATTATTAAAATGATGAATGATATTTTATCAGGTGTAAGTGTTTTTGTTTCTTTTGTATTAGGATTTTTGATTGTTTATGCTAATCGCTTTTTAATGAAACGTAGAAAAAGAGAATTTGGTATTTATATGATATTAGGAATGTCTAAACAACAGATTTCTAAGATTCTAATTGTAGAAACTTTAATTATTGGTTTAATATCATTGGTTGTTGGTCTTGTTTTAGGAATTGTATTATCACAAGTGATGTCTATTATTGTAGCTAATATGTTTGAAGCTGATATGAATAGATTTACATTTGTATTATCAGGATCAGCATTATTAAAAACGATATGTTATTTTGGAATTATGTATTTATTAGTAATTGTTTTTAATACAGTCCAGGTTAATCGTCAACAATTAATAAATTTAATGACTGCTCATCAACAAAATGAATTAATTACTAATAAAAATCCAATTGTTTGTTTATTTGTATTTATTGGTGCGGTTTTACTTTTATCTTATGCTTATTATAACGTTACAAGTAATGTTGAAAATTTAACAACCTTTTTTTCAATAATCTTGCAAATGGTCTATGGGGCCGTAGCAACCTATTTAATTTACTGGTCTTTATCAGGATTATTATTAAAATTAGTTTTGAAAATCAAATCAGTTTATTTTAAAAACTTAAATAGTTTTACTGTTAGTCAGGTTGTTAGTAAAATTAATACTACAATACTATCAACAACAGTTATTTGTTTATTACTCTTTTTAACAATTTGTATATTTTCAAGTGCTGTGGCTTTAAATGATAGTGCTAATAGTGAAATTGATGAATTAGTACCAGTCGATTTACAAATGATTACAAATGTAAAAGATAGTCAAATGACAGTAAAAGAATATTTAAATAGTAATAATATAAATTTAAATGATGAGATTAATTTACAAGAAGAATTAAATTTTGAAACTTATTATAGTGATGAATTAACATATGGTGATACCTATGGCAATATGTATAGTGATGTTAGTGAGGAATTTTTAAATGAACATGAACATATAATAGGAGTGAGTGCATATAATCAAGTAGCAAAACTATATAATTTACCAACCTATCAATTAGAAAATGAATATGTGGTAATGGGTAATTATAACAATGTTTGTAATATTAGAAATATGGTTTTAAAAAATAAACCTGATATTGAATTAAATGGCAAGGTTTATCATAGTAAATTTGCTTCTTGTCAATATGGTTTTTTAACGATTCAATCAAGTCCAGCTGATATGGGATTTTATATCGTACCTGATGAAGCAGTAAAGAATTTGAATGTTGATGAAAGCTTTTTGATAGGTAATTATAGTAGTAGTAAAGCTAAAAGAGATGAAATTAATGAAGAACTATTAGGATATCGTAGTGATGATTTAATTGTTACTACTAAACTAGAGATTGCTACTAATAATATCGGAACTGGAGCAATGGTTATCTTTATTGGTTTATATATTGGATTAGTATTTTTAATTTCATGTGCAGCAATATTGGCTTTGAAAGAATTATCACAATGTATTGATAATAAAGAAAAGTATCAGATTTTACGAAAAATAGGTGTCGATGAAAAGATGATCAATAAATCATTATTTATTCAAATTGCAATATATTTTGCTTTTCCATTAATTTTAGCTTTGATTCATTCTATTTTTGGAATTCAAGTATGTAAATTAATGTTAGAGTCATCAGGTCAATTAAATGTTTTTGGTGCTATTAAGATAACAATATTATTTTTAATTATCATCTATGGTGGTTATTTCTATATCACTTATTTATCAGCTAAAAATATTATCAAAGAAAGATGAAATGAAGGAAATTTCCTTCATTTTATCTTAAAATATTTTTCTGGCTCTAACGATAATAACTTCTGGTTTTTCTTTATCATGAAAACATTCTTCATAAAAACCATCAATAACAAAGCCACTTTTAAAACATATATTAAAGATGTCTTGTAGTGATCGATGATAATAGCATTGTTTTTTAGGTTGCCCATCAATTGCGATATCATAATAACTATGAGCGCTCATATATTTATCAGTTAAAGTAACAAAACAGGGATGTTGAGTTGCAAATACAAAAGTTCCATTTTCAATTAATAGCTCATTAACACATTTAAATAGGGTAGATATTTCAAAAATATCCATTATAGCCATATTAGAAACAGCTTTAGTATACGGGATATCTTTTTTTAATGTCATTAGACTTTGTTTATTTGTAGCATCAATAACATGAAATTCAATTTTATTAATATAACGTGCTTGTCTTTTTTTAGCTAGTTCAATCATTTTTGAAGAATAATCAAAAGCAACAACATTTACACCCTGATTAGCTAAATATGCAGAATAATTACCATTACCACAAGCAATATCTAAGACATAGTCATCTTTTTGAATATCAAGTAATTTATTTACTTTAGGGCGAACTACTTCACGATGAAACTGATTAGAATTATCTCCCATACACTCATCCCAAAATTTAGCATTAGTTTGCCAGGCCTCTAAACTATCTTCAAGTGAATATTTCATTAAGGTCACCTCACATTTTATAAAATTATAACAAATTTTAAGGGCAATAAATACTAGTTATTATATTTCTTGACAGATAAATATGATTATTATAGATTTATATCATACTGTTTTAGTAGGAAAAGAGTGAAAGAATGATTTTTGATGACTTTATAAGAAAATTGTATTTTGAACGATGTTGGTAAACTGTCAAGTATAAAATAATTTAAAGAAAAGAGGACAGTTTATATGAATATTTTAGAATTAGGAGCGCTATTATTAGCGGGAGTATTTTTTATTATTATTTATTATATGGATAAAGTGAAAAAATTTGATTTTAGTATCTTAACGATATTAGGATTAGTTTTTGGAATTATTGTAGGAATTGTATTTAAAGGATATTATCGTTATTTAGAAGCTATTGGTAATATTTATTCGAATTTGATTTTAGCAACTGTAATTCCTTTATTGTTTTTTAGTATTATTTCTAGCATTACCGATTTAGATAGTTCAATTAGACTTAAAAAAATAGGGGCTAAAACAATTTTCTTTTTATTGTTGAATACATTTTTAGCAGCAGTGATTACGTTAATATTAGCAGTAGTTAGTAACGTTGGTTCAGGAATCAATTATCAGTTAGCTAATAATTATGAAGCTGTTAATGTTCCTGATTTTATTGATACGATCGTTAATCTATTTCCTAAAAATCTTGCTGATAGTTGGGTAAATGGTGAAGTAGTACCAATAGTTGTTTTTTGTATAATAATAGCAATTGCTTATAATAAAGCTGCTACTAATAGCCAAAAGGAAGTATTATTATTTAAAAAAATTATTGATGCTGGTAATGCAGTAATGAAAGAAGTAATTAACTTTGTTATTAGTTTTACACCATATGCTGTTTTAGCATTGATTGCAAGAGCAGCAAGTAAAAGTACAATTGTTGAACTAATACCATTAGTTAGTGTTATGTTTTTAGCTTATTTAATATGCCTCATTCAAATTTTTGGTGTTAGTAGTTTATTATTAAAAATAGCTGGATTAAAACCATTAACTTTTTTTAAAGGAATCTGGCCAGCTGGAATAGTTGCTTTTACTAGTCAAAGTAGTATTGGAACTATTCCAATTACGGTTAAACAATTAACAAAAATAGGGGTTAATGAAGATATTGCTAGTTTTGTAACTAGTTTAGGAGCCAATTTAGGAATGCCAGGATGTGCTGGAATGTGGCCGATATTGTTAGCAATTTTAGCAATTAATGTATTAAATATTAATTATACTTTAGGTCAGTATTTATTTTTAATTGTTTTAGCAGTTGTAGTTTCTTTAGGTACGGTAGGAGTTCCAGGTACAGCAACTATAACGGCAACAGCATTATTTGCAAGTGCTGGTTTACCGATAGAGATAATTGTCATCTTAGCACCAATATCAAGTATCGTTGATATGATTAGGACTGCTACTAATGTTACCGGAGGTTCATTAGCTGCTATATTAGTAGCTAAAAGTGAAAAGCAAATAGATTTAGATAAATATTATTTAAATCAAAAAGTATAAATAAAAAAGAAAAATGAATTATTAAGGGAGTATATAATATCGAGGTGATATAAATATGGTTAAACGACCAGATAAAATCTATGATTTTAAAAACGACTTTATGTTTAAACACTCCCTTGGTAATGATCAAGATCCTGACGCTAAATATCTTTTAAAACTTTTTATTGAAGGTATCTTAGGTATTGTTTGTAAATCAATTACTATTTTAAATCCTGACCTTGTCGTTGAAAATATCGATGACAAAGATATGATCCTCGATATCCGAGCTCAGTTGGATAATGGTGATTATGTCAACATTGAAATGCAAAGTTCAGCTTTTTCTAAAAATCAATATCAAAGATTTCAGATTTATGGAGCATCATTATTATCCCGACAAGAAAAAACCGGCGATGACTATAAAGAAAAGATCCGACACGTTTATCAGATAATTTTTATTGATGGTATCGATAAAAATAATTTGAAGCTGTACGATAAATATGAAAGCCGTAATGAAGAAGGGAAAGTAGAGCAGTATAATCTAATAACAAGAGTCTATGTTCAAATGCCTTATATCAACATTATAAAAAAACAAAAAGAACTAAAAGAATTCAGTGAATTAGAAAAAGGAATCTACATATTTGAAAACGGATTAACAGATGATATAATGGCATTAAAGGGACATAAGGTGATTGAAGTTATGAAAAGCAAGATAGATAAGTTCAACAAAGATGAAGAGTTAAGAGATATGGCCTATAAAAGAAGCTTAAATCGCTGGGCAAATGAACAGGATAAACAAGATATGTATGAAAAAGGAAAAGAAAAAGGAATCATAGAAAAAAACAGAGAGAAAACAAAACAGTTATTTAAAAAATATTATCCTGATGAAAATCCAGATATCTTAGATAATTTAAACAATGAACAATATGATAGAATATTTGAAATGATACTGGATAATTGTAGTGTTGCAGAAATTAAAGAAATGATAAAATAATATTTAAAGGATTAAACTAAAATTATTGGTTTAATCTTTTTATTTTAAAATATATTGTTATTTATTCTAATTATAAAAGCTAAGCATATATATTGATAAATGAGGAATGTTTCTATTTAAAAACATTGATTAAAACAGTATAATTAATATTGTATTATGATATCTATTGTGATATATTGTAGACAGATATTAGATAGAGGCGCGAAATGTTAAGAAACTAATATTGATGATGCTGCAACTATGATGTTAGTAGAGGGGCTTTCGCCGAAGGGGTAAATAATTGCAGTTATTTATTCTCTGGGTTTATAGAGAACATCTATAAGACTGTCATTATCTTTTGATAATGGTGAGCTATCATTGTTCATACGCTGTTTATGTTGCAATGATACTCATTGCAACTTTTTTTGTAAAGGAGAGAACAATGATGGAAAAGGTTATTGATGCAGTGAGCTATGAGGACAATATTATACAACTACAACTAAAAAATGTTCCTAAGCATCCTATGATAATTGCAAAAATTTTTACAATTATTAGTGAATGCGGTGTTAACGTAGATATGATTTCTCAAGTTATGATTGAAGATGCGATGCAAATCGAGATTACATTAGATGAAAAATATCAAAAAAATCTTAATGAAGCAATTTTACGTTTAAAAGAAGAAGTACAGCAGCTAGAAATTGCAACTAATCGTAAGTATTTTAAGATTGCTCTTGGGGGTAAACTATTAGAAACAACTCCAGGTGGTGCCGCTCAAGTATTTAAAGTTTTAGGTGAAAATAATATTCATTTTTACCAGGTTACTACTTCTAAGCGAACTATTTCAGTTATTGTCGATAAAAAGCATCGTAATTTAGCGATGGAAAAGTTAAATGAAGCTTTTGGCTTAAATATATAAGGAGGTTATTATGGCTATTTTTGAAGGTAGTGCAGTTGCACTAGTATTACCAATGCATGAAGATGGAAGCATTGATTATGATAGTTTTAGAAAACAAGTACAAAGAATGATTGACGGTGGGGTTCAAGCTTTATTAGTTAATGGAACTACAGGAGAAACACCAACTATTCATATTGATGATGAATTTGAATTATTAGATATTACATTAGAAATGGCAGCAGGAACTGGAATAAAAGTTATTGCAGGTGCTGGTTCAAATGATACAGCAACAGCATTAACAAAAGCAAAATACGCTAAAGAAAAAGGTGCTGATGCGATTTTAGTTGTTACACCATATTACAACAAAACTAGTCAACGTGGTTTAATAAAACATTATACAACAATCGCAGATGCTGTTGATATTCCAATGATTCTTTACAATGTACCAGGAAGAACAGGAATTAATATTAGTGTAGATACAGTTGTCGAATTAGCTAAACATAAAAATATCGTTGCGATGAAAGATGCAACAGATAACATTGCTTATGCAATGGAAGTTTTAGCTAAGACTCAAGGAATGGATTTTGATTTATATTCAGGGTGTGATGATAATATCTTGCCATTTATTTGTGCTGGTGGAAAAGGTGTAATTTCGGTATTATCAAATTTATATCCACGTCAAACTGAATTGTTAGCACAATTAGCATTAAAAGGTGATTTACCACGAGCTCAAGAATTAGCATTTGCTTTAGAGCCAGTAAGTCGTTATTTATTCATAGATGTAAATCCAATTATGCCTAAAGCAGCTTTAGCGCATATGGGAATTTGCAAAGAAACTGTTAGATTACCATTAGTTGAAACAACAGAAGAAAATAAAAAATTATTATTTGATGCTATGTCAGCATTTGAAAAGTTGGGGTTTTAAAATGAAAGTAATAGTATACGGATATGGATTAATGGGTAAAAAAGTTGCCCATAAAGTAAGAAGTCAAGAAAATATGGAGTTAGTAGGTGTAGTTAGTTATGAATTTGATGAAAAAGTTCCTGAAAAAAGCTACTCTTCATTAGCTGAATGTGATGAAAAAGCCGATGTCATCATCGACTTTTCTCACCCTAATAATTTAGATGATATTTTAGATTATGCACTTGCTAATAAAACAAAATTAGTAATCGCTACAACAGGTTATAGCGAAGAACAATTAAATAAAATTGAAGAAGCATCTAAAAAAATACCAATCTTTCAATCTTATAATACTTCTTTTGGGGTTCAAATGTTTACAAAAATGTTACGAGCTTTTGCAAAAGAATTTTTTGAAGCAGGTTTTGATATTGAGATTTTAGAAAAACATCATAATCAAAAAATTGATGCACCATCAGGAACTGCTAAACTTTTATATGAAGTTATGGCAGAAGAAATCGACGGTGTTGAAGCTGTATATGATCGTAGTAGTTTACATGAAAAACGTAAACATGAAAGTATCGGAATTCAGGCAATGCGTGGAGGAACGATTTTTGGTGAACACACTGTAATGTTTGCAGGAAATGATGAGATTATCGAAATTAAACATACAGCTTTATCAAAAGAAGTATTTGTCCAAGGTGCTATTAGTGCAGCATATGCATTATTAGATAAAGACCATGGATTGTATACTTTAAAATCATTATATTAATAGGGGGAAGTTATGGTATTACAAACAAAGTTTGCCGAAATAAAAAATAACAATTTATACATAGATGATGTAAATGCCTGTGATCTGGCTAAAAAATATGGGACACCTTTATATGTAATGTCTGAAGGACATATTCGTAATCAATTTAATACACTTAAAACAAAGATGATTGACAAATATGAAAATACTTTACCATTATTTGCATCTAAATCATTTTCTTGTAAAGCAATTTACCAAATTGCTAAAGAATACGGTGTAGGTATTGATTGTGTTTCTGCAGGAGAAATATCAGTAGCACTAAAAGGTGGTTTTGATTCTAAAAAGATTTATTTTCATGGTAATAATAAATTGCCTTCAGAAATTGAATACGCTCTATTAAATGGTGTTGAAAATTTTGTTATTGATAATTTTTATGAAATTGAATTAGTTCAAGAAATTGCTGCTAAATTAAACGTTATGGTAAATGGAATTGTCAGAATAACACCAGGTGTTTATGCAGGTGGGCATGATTATATTCGTGTTGGAGCTAAAGATACTAAATTTGGATTTAGTTCACATGATAATACATATTTAAAAGCAATCAAAAAAGTAATAGATGCACCAAATATTAAATTTGATGGTATTCATTGTCACGTTGGTAGTCAAATTGAAGATATTCAGGCATACGTACTAGCAATGAATAAATTTGTGGAAATAGCATATGAAATTTATGATATTTTTGGAATTGTAATCAATAAGTTAAATGCTGGTGGTGGTTTTGGAATTGCGTATACTAAAGCAGATCGTCCACTAGAATTTGATCAAGTTGTTGATACAATTATGGATATAATAACTAAAGGGTTTGAAGCTCGTGATTTAAAACGCCCAATGGTTTTAGTAGAACCAGGACGTTATTGTGTTGGTAATGCCGGTATTACATTATATACTGTAGGTTCATATAAGTATATTAAAGATATTCGTGATTATATAACAGTTGATGGTGGAATGACTGATAATATTCGTTCTTGTTTATATGACGCTAAATATGATGCAATAATTGCTAATAAAGCCCAAATGCCAGCTGATCATTTAGTAACAGTGGCTGGAAAGAACTGTGAATCTGGAGATATTTTAATTAAAGATATTATGTTACAAGATCCGCAACCTGGTGATATTTTAGCAATGTTTTCAACTGGAGCTTATCACTATTCGATGTCATCTAATTATAATCAGTTGCCAAAACCAGCAGTTGTTTTTACTTATCAAGGTAAAGATCGTTTAGTTATAAGAAGACAAACTTTTGATGATTTAGTAACATATGATGTCGATTCGTCATATGAATAAAAAAGATGCTATGTCAACTTTAAATATTAACAAATAAATCTATAGCTTAAATGAAGGATTAATAAAATCCTTCATTTTGCTTTATAGTGATATAACTAAGCTATTCCATGTCCTTGTATAATGTATTTACAGGGAATATAATGAAGTAAATAGAATGTGGGAAAGGGGAGAAAATATTCATGAAATCAATATTTTTAGGAAATTTGATAGATAGGAAAAAAATTATTATTTTCTTAGTTATTGATATAATGTTGGAAATTGCTATCTGTTATACTTTTCTAGGAAAATATATTTTATTTGATTTATTTTTCTTTATAATTTTATTATATGTTACTATTAGCTTTTGTATAAATGAAAATTGGATCTTTACAGAAAATCATGTTGAAATAACCTATAGAAACTCTTTTTATACTTCTTTCTTATTATTTTTTGGTTTTATTATAAAAAACAATCATGATAAAATATATAAAAAAATATCTTATAGTGATATTTTATTGGTAAGTATTAAGTATAAAGCAGTTAAATCAAATGGACCTTTAAATACTTTGGGGGATAATTTTTATATTCAGATAAAGGAACGTAGCGGTGATATTCATACATTTGATTTAAGATATGTGTATAATAATAAAAATAAGATCCTTGAAATAATAAAATTATTGAAGAATCATGATGTGCATATTAAAGATGAAGATAATGTTATTGATTTAATTTTGAATGATGTAAATCTATATGATTATTTTAGAAAAACGTAATTTTAATAAGAGTTTAAATTAGAATAATATAGTAAACAACAATGGTGTTTAATTTCAATTTATTAGTATGCCACTTATAAAGAGTACTCTATTAAATTATAAAAACAAAATAATTTGATATTTTATTTGGGAAGAATTAAAATCATGATATATTGTGATATTGATGCTTTAAAGTATCAGTATTTATTAATTGTTTAGTAACTTATGATGTAGATTCATCATATGAATAAAAAAGATGTTATGTCAATTCTAAGTAATGACAAACATCTAAAATACTATCGCATTTAATAATATCAGGATAATCTAGTGATGATGATATAGCATAAAATGGTAAATTGAAATGTTTTGCCAGTAAATAGTCTGCTTCACTATCACCACAGTAGATTGAATTATTTAAGTCGATATTATATTTTGCCAAGGCCTGGTTAATCATACCAGGCTTTGGCTTTTTACAATTACAATGATCTTGCTCATTATGAGGGCAAAAATATATTTCTAAAATGTTAATATTATTATTTTGACATATCGATAAAAATTCTTGAGTAAATTGTTGATATTGATCTAAGGTAATAATACCATCATTAATTAAATACTGATTAGTAATAATAATGATGTGATAACCATTTGCAATTAACTTTTGCATTCCATCAATAGAACCCTCAAGAAATTCTGGATGTTTTATCGATGACCATTTTTCATCGGGATAGTCTTTAATTATGGTTCCATCACGATCTAAGAAAGCTACTTTCATGAACTTTTAATTCTTTTCTTTGATTTATTTAATTCTTCATGAATTCCTTGCATTTTATAATCTAAGTGCGAAATTGTTTTAGCACATTCAATTAATTCATCACGAACACCATCAGGTACTTCACTATCAGATTTATAACGTAAATGATGTTCTAAACTAGCCCAAAAGTCCATGGCAATAGTTCTGATTTGGATTTCTACAGCTATAGGCTGGACTCTTTCTGCTAAAAAGATAGGTACTTCAACTACTAAATGTAAACTTCGATAACCGTTTTCTTTAGGATGTTTAATATAATCTTTTTTTTGAATTAATTTAATATCACTTTGTTTAACTAATAATTCTGCAATCCGATAAACATCACTAACATAATTACAAATAACTCGGACACCAGCGATATCAGTTAAATTTTCAACCATTGATTCTAATGAAACCTCAAGGTTTCTTTTCTTTAGTTTGTTTACAATACTATCTAGAGATTTTAATCGGTACTCCATATGATGAATAGGATTATGATCATGTTTTATTTTAAATTCATCATCAAGAATCTCTAATTTGGTCCTTATTTCTTTAATACCAGCTTCATAAACTTGTTGTAAAACAAGAAATTCTTTAACTGGTTGGTTTAATTTGATTTGAGAATTTAAAGATCCCAAGGAGTCAGTAACAATTTCTTTTTGCATTATTCGATTATTCATAAAACTTAATACCTCTTTTAAATATTTTTTGTATAACTTAATCATAGTTGGTAATAATGAACTTGAGGTGAACTATATGAAGAAAACAGTTATAATCTTATTAATTTTAATGAACATCGTAACCGTAGATGCTTCTGGCAATGAACCTAAATATAAAATAATAGCTAATAGTAACAGCGATGAAGATATAGAAACAATGTATGAAATTAAAGACTCTTTAATCAAAGATTATCAACAATGGGTTAAAAGTGTTGATGACGTTGATCAGGCTTTAGCCGATCATCAAAAAAACTATAATGCTAAATATTACAATGGTGAATATAAGATTGTTTTAGGTGAAGGTAAGGGAAAAAAATTGACCGGAGCATTAAAGACAAGTTATTGTGTTACAAGTAAGGAAATAAAAAAGAAGTCGTTTTTAGCGGAATTATTTTCATAGCTATCGAAAGATAGTTATTTTATTGTAACACAATAAAACCCCCAGCTAGGCTGGGGGTGTATAAAAGCTTTAGTGGAGTGATAATGAAAAACCTCCATGTTATAATATACTTGCGGCTACCAACTGCAAATAAAATAACACGGAGGAATGACAAATGAATAAACAATATTCAGATGACTTACATAGTTTATCACACACAAAATGGAGATGCAAATATAATGTAGTATTTGCACCAAAGTATAGAAGAAAAGCATTTTATGATGAAAGAAGAGTCGCAATAGGGGCGATATTAAGACAATTATGCGAATGGAAGGGAGTAAATATAATAGAAGCGGAAGTATGTATAGATCATGTACATATGCTGATAGAAATACCACCAAAATATAGTATTTCAGGATTTATGGGATTTCTAAAAGGGAAAAGTAGCCAAATCATATTTGAAAGATGGGCGAATGCAAGATATAAGTATAGACATCGAGAATTTTGGTGCCGAGGATATTATGTAGATACAGTGGGGAAAAATACAAAAAAAATTAGGGAGTATATCTCAAATCAGTTGAAAGAGGATCAAGAAGGGGAACAACTAACTCTGGATTTTGAAGACCCTTTTAAGGGTAAATAACGACAAGGTGCATGCGGTAGCCGTAAGGCATAAGGAATGTCTTCAGACATGCGCTTTGGGAGCAGGGCTATGCCCGCATAAGTAAAACCACCGGCTAGGCCGGTGGATATTTATTTTTAAGTTGTGATATAATTATGACAATAAAATAAAAAAGGAGTTAAATATGATGACTGTTGAAAAAGTAGAAAAATTTTGCCGATATTTGGCAAAAGAATATTTTGTAAATCGTAATTTTTCATTAATCGAACAATTGTTAGATAATAGAGTTACTATCATTGGAACTGGTCTTCATGAAATTAGTCGTGATAAAGAAGAGTTTAAAAAAGCTTTACAAAATGAAGCAATGCAATGGTCAGGCAAATTTACGATTGATAGTCAATGGTATCAAGTAACTGATTTACATAATCATTTATTTTTAGTAATTGGTGTAATTGATGGCAAACAAGATTGTGATACGATACTTGATTATCGTTTTACAACCAGGTGTACTATTGTACTTGAATATCGAGATGAACAATTTAGGATCATTCATTTTCATCAGTCTGTTCCAGATTATAATCAAGATGCTGATGAGTTTTTTCCAAAGCGACTTATGGAAGAAAGTCGCCTGGTATTAGAAAAGCAAATTGAAGAGAAATCAAAAAAATTAGAAATGACTAATAAACAGGTTATTTATGATTTAAAGCATGATTATTTAACAAAGATTTTGAATCGCCAATATTTTGAAGAAACAATGAATCAATTATTATCTAAATATCAATATGGGGCATTTGTTATTATTGATATTGATTATTTTAAAAAGATTAATGATAATTATGGTCATTTGATTGGTGATAAGGTGTTAGCATATTTAGCGACAATGCTGATAAAAAACTTTGGGAGTAACTATTGTGGAAGAATTGGCGGTGATGAATTTGGGGCATTTATCGTTAGTGAAAATAATAACTATGAAAAAATACTAAAAAAAATTATTGATTTTAAAGATGAGTGTTCATCAATAATAACAATTGATAAAATCGATATTAATATATCGTTGAGCATGGGAGTATCTTATTATCCTGACCATGGCAAGACATTCATTGAATTGTTACGAAATAGTGATATCGCTTTATATCAAAGTAAACATCGAGGGCGTAATCGAATTACTGTATTTAATCGATAATTAATGAAAATTACAAAAATCATTTAATGTTTAAAATCAAATGTTTCGTTAATAATTTAAGAGGTAAAACATATAATAAAATTAGAGGTGGAACATGTTAACAAAATTTGATGAACAAGCCCAAAAAGCAATTGTAGTAGCTGAAAGCATTGCCTTTGATTTAGGACACAATAATGTTGGCAGTGAGCACTTATTACTTTCATTATTAAAGATAAGTGATTGTAAATTGCGAGACTTAGTAAAAGAATACGGTGTAAATGAAAAAAACATATATGAAGATATAAAAAGGTTGTTTGGGACAAATGATGATCAACCTTTTTATATGGAATATAGTGATGCTGTAAAGAATATTTTAGAAACAGCTGTGGAAATAACAAATAAGCAAAATAAAAGTAAAGTGACGCTTAATATTTTAACAATCTCTTTATTAAAAAATGCCGAATGTGTAGCACATGAGTTATTAAAAAAATATCATGTAGATTTTGATGATATTATTTATCAGTTAAATGAAAATAGTGAATTAGAAACAAAATTAGATCAAATACCTTCATTAGTAAATCTAAATAAGAAAGTAAAACAAAGTGAACACTTAATTATTGGTCGTAAAAAAGAATTAGAAAAATTATGTATGATTTTAAGTAAGAAAGAAAAAAATAATGCTTTGATCATTGGAGAAGCTGGTGTTGGTAAATCAGCTTTGGTAGAAAAACTAGCCTATTTAATTAATCAAAATAAAGTAAATGATGGATTGAAGAAAAAAATTATTTATGAGTTAAGTTTATCTAGTATTGTAGCTGGAACAAAATATCGAGGAGAATTTGAGGAAAAATTACGAAAAATCATCGACAAAGTTAAAGACATGGATAATGTAATTATTTTTATTGATGAAATTCATAATATAATTGGTGCTGGTGGTGCTGAAGGAGCCATTGATGCAGCAAATATTTTAAAACCATATTTAGCTCGTAAAGATCTAACTATTATTGGTGCTACGACTACTGAAGAGTATTATCAGCATTTTGAAAAAGACCAGGCTATGAATCGTCGTTTTAGTGTTATTACTTTAAAAGAAAACACAAAAGAAGAAACATTAGAAATACTACAAAAAACAAAACTTTTTTATGAACGATTTCATCAGATTGAAGTCAATGATGAGGTGTTGACATATCTTGTAGAAAATGTCGATCGTTATATTAAAAATAGAACATTTCCTGATAAAGCTATTGATATATTTGACTTAGCTTGTGTAAAATCTCGATTTAAACAACAGCATATTATTACTAAAAAAATTGTAAAAGAGGTAATTGAAGAATATACATCTATAAAGATAAATGATAACTATGATTTTGAAAATATTAAAGCAAAACTAAATCAAAAAATAGTTGGTCAAAGTAAAGCAATAGAACAAATTGTTAATCAATTAAAGCTCTCGAAAGATTCATTGCAGCCTAAAGTAATGATGTTTATAGGAAATAGTGGTGTTGGTAAAAGTGAGACGGCTAAAGAATTAGCTAGATTGTTATCAAGAAAATTAATTCGTTTAGATATGAGTGAATATCGTGATAGCAGCAGTGTTCAAAAAATTATTGGTGCTGCTCCAGGTTATGTTGGCTATGATAAGCCAAGTTTATTATTAGGACAATTGCAAACTTATCCTAAAAGTGTTTTATTATTAGATGAAGTGGATAAAGCTAGTCCTGATGTTTTGAGTTTGTTTTTACAGGTATTTGATGAAGGGTATTTAGAAGATAGTCATAAACGTAAAGTATATTTTAATAATACAATTATTATTATGACATCTAATAAAGGAGTAGTTAAAAATCAATTAGGATTTAAAAAAGGTAATAATTTTAGAAAGGTCAATGGTTTTTTTAGCGAAGAATTTATTAGCCGGATTGATGAGATTATAAGCTTTAAAAATCTTAGTAAACAGGATTTAAAGAAGATTATTAGAAAACATTTTAAGGAAAAGATTAGAGAAGAGGATATTGAAAATATCTTAGATGAATATAATATGGAATTACAAGGGCGCGGTATTATTAAAGCAGTAAATAAATATTTATTGAAAAGGGTAAAAACTTAAATTTAAGTTCTTACCTTTTTTGTTATAAAAATAATAATTAATATAAAAACAATGATAATAGAATAACGTTGTAAATAAAAACTAATTAGTTGCCAGTTATCACCTAAAAAAATCCCAAAATATACTAAAACAGCATTCCAAATCAAACTACCAATAATTGTATAAATAGAAAAATTAAAAAAATTCATTTTAGTAATTCCCGCTGGAATTGATATTAAAGAACGAATAATTGGAATTAATCTTCCTAGAAAAACAATAATCTTACCATATTTATCAAACCAGTTGATTGAACGATATACAGAGTCATTATTAAAATGAAGCTTATTAGTTAAAAAAGAAATTAAACGATTATAATCAATTAAATAACCACAGAAATATAATATAACTGCTCCTAAATAAGAACCTAAAGTAGCAATAATAATTACACCAGGAGGGTCAAGATTGGAAATTGTAGTTAAAAAACCACTAAAAGTTAAAATCAATTCACAAGGAATTGGTGGGAAAATATTTTCTAAAGTAATTAATACTAAAATGGCTTTATAACCATAAAGATTAATAAATTCTATAAAGCTAGTTAACATTATTTCTCTCCTTTGGTTATGGGAATAATTTTATAAGCAAGATAGATTAAACAAGAATCAAATGGTAAAAATAAAATTGTTGAAGCTAGATTAAAAAATGTATGCATATATGCTATTTGCATTGAATAGTTTGAAGTTAAATTTTCGATAAAAGAAACAAAAGGAATAAAATAAGATGCTACTACAAAAACTACTGTACCAATAATATTGATCAAAACATGAATGACACTTAATCGTTTAGCGTTGGGATTACCATTAATAGAACTTAAAAAAGCTGTAATACAAGTACCAATATTCTGACCATAAATAACATTGGTTGCCATATTAAAACTGATTAATCCTTTTTTATAGATTGTTTGTAAAATTCCGACTGAAGCAGTGGAACTTTGAATGATTGCTGTAAATAAAGTTCCAGCTAAAATAGCTATTAAAGGATTATTTAATTGAGAAAATAAGTTCATAAAAAAAGTAGATTTTTGAATTGGGGCAAGAGAAAGTGACATTGCATCCATGGCTAAAAAAATCAAACCTAAGGCCATTAATAATCGGCCCCAGTATGTTATTTTGTTTTTAAAAAACATCAGGATAAAACCAATAATACAAAGATAAATCGCTGATTGACCCAAATCCAAAGCAATCATTAAACCAGTAACTGTTGTACCAATATTAGCTCCTAAAACAATCCAGGTAGCTTGATACAAAGAAATTAAATGACTGTTAAGCAAACCAATAAGAATAATAGTCATCGTTGAAGAACTGTGGATGATGGCGGTAATTAAAGTACCGGTTAAAACGCCTACATATTTATTTGCCGATAGATGATATAAGATTTTTTTTAATTTATCATTTGCTAAGGTATCTAAGCTAGATGATAGAAGGTGCATACTAAAAAGGAAAACACCTAAACTTAAAATAAAACCAATTATATTTTTAATGATTGATCACACCCTTTTTATTAAATTATATTAATTAGTTGGTAGATAATGTTTATTTTCAAGATAATCATTAAATGATACAATAATCTAAAAGGGAGTGAGAAAATGGATTATAGTGCAATTGTATTGTGTGCTGGAAAAGGTAGTCGTAGTGGCCTTAGCTATAATAAGATGTTATATCGATTTAATGATAAAACAGTCTACGAAATGACGATGTCGGTATTTCTTCAAGATCAAAGATGTAAACAAATTGTAGTAGTGACTAAGGAAGATGAAATTAATGAGATTAAAGAATTGGTTAATGACAAGCGAATTGTTTATGTTTTCGGTGGTAAAGAAAGACAAGATAGTGTTTATAATGGTTTGCAGGTAGTTAATCAAAAGATCGTCTTGATTCACGATGGAGCAAGACCCTATTTAACAATCGATAATATTGATAGTTTATTAGAATGTTTAACTAGTAATGATGCTTGTTTATTAATGGTTCCTGTTAAAGATACGATTAAGTTATGCCAGGATGGTAAAGTAGTTAAAACACTACCTAGAAATTTATTAATGCAAGCTCAAACACCACAAGCTTTTAAAACTAGTTTAATTAAAGAGTGTTATCAAAAAGCTAAAGATGAAAAATACGAAGCAACAGATGATGCTTCATTAGTAGAAAAGTTTACTGAAGTACCTGTAATGGCTGTTTGTGGAAGCTATGAAAATATTAAAATTACTACTCCAGAGGATTTAAAATGACAAAAGCTAAAATAATAAGTAAATTGATTATTATTGTTGTTTTAATAGGTTTAATTACTGGAGCTGGTTATTACCAGTATTTATTACTGACGGATAAAGATTCAAATATAATAATTAATCGAATTACGGCTCAAATAATAAGTGTCTCTAAGGATACAGTTACAATTAGAGATGATAAAAATAGTGAATATAAATTAGATAAGTCCCTTTTAAATGATTCAAAAAATTTGATTTTTGGTAATGATATTACAATTAGTTATACTGGTGATATTAAAAGTGAATATGAGATAATAAATAGTAAGGTTACCGAAAATAAAATTATCAATGCTGATATTAGTTTAGATAAACGAAAGGAATTATCAAATATAGTACAAGCAATGACCATTGAAGATAAAGCTGGTCAATTGTTATTAGTATTAGATTCAAAAAACTTATTAACCGATCAAACAATGAGTGGCTGTGTATTATTTGAAGATGATTTTGCCAATAAATCTCGAAATGAAGTAATTGAAAATATTGAAAGATATCAAAGCAATGCCAAATACCCAATGATTATTGCTGTAGATGAAGAAGGTGGTTCTGTAGTTCGTGTCAGTAAATATTTGCGAGATAACCGTTTTAGATTACCTCAAGATGTTTATAAATCAGGAGGAATGGATTCAATAATAAGTGATGCGACAGAAAAATCAGAATATCTAAAAGAATTTGGAATAAATGTTAATTTAGCACCAGTAGCTGATGTTGCAACAAATGAAGATGATTATATTTATAGACGCTCATTTGGAGTGGATGCTGATGCAACTAGTAATTATGTAAGAAATGTTGTAATGGCTATGAGTGATATAAAAATGGGTAGTGTTTTAAAACATTTTCCTGGTTATGGAAGCGCTCCTGGTAGTGGTGGAACTTATCATGACAGTCGAGATTTTAATAGTTTTAAAGATAATGATTTATTACCATTTAAAGCTGGTATTGAAGCTGGAGCTAACAGTATATTAGTAACTAATAATATTATTGATAGTGTTGATAATCGAAATCCCGCTACTTTATCTAAGGATATTCATAATCTTTTAAGAGAAGATTTAAAATATAATGGGGTTATTATGACTGATGACGTTACTGATTTAAATAATAATGAATTTGGGAATGATAGTGAAATAGTGATTAAAGCTATAAAAGCTGGTAATGATTTAATTATGACAAGTAGACCACAGATCTATTTTGAAAGTCTTATAGCAGCAATAAATAATGATGAGCTATGTTTAAATGAATTAGATCTTTCAGTTTTAAGAGTTATAGCATGGAAAGACAGTTTGGATATTCTTTAAAAAAGATGATTTAATCAAACAAATTATTGCTTTGTTTAAAAAGTTGTGCTATTATAACTAAGCATGTAAAAATATTAATTTACTGCCTGCTTATTCAAAAAGAAATAAGCCGATAGACCATAGGAGGTATAAAAGATGAACAAGTATGAAATTATGTTTATTGTAAAACCTGACGTTGAAGAAGACGCTAGAAATAAGTTAATTGAATATTTCAAAGGTGTCTTAACAGCTAATGGTGGAACAGTAGATAACGTTAACGAATGGGGTTTACGTGATTTAGCTTATGAAATCAAAGACTACAAAAAAGGTTACTATGTAGTTGTTGATACAACTTGCAGTGGAGCTGATATCGCTGAATTTGAACGTTTATCAAACATTAATGCATCTGTATTACGTCATTTAACACTTCGTAGATAGGAGGCATTATCGATGATTAATAGAGTAGTTCTTGTCGGACGCATGACTAGAGATCCTGAATTAAGAAGAACACCACAAGGTGATGCGGTTACATCATTTACTTTAGCAGTAAATCGTAATTTTACTTCTAGAGATGGGCAACAACAAGCGGATTTTATTAACTGTGTTGTTTGGCGTAAACCAGCAGAAAATGTGGAAAGATATTGTTCTAAAGGAAGTCTAGTTGGAGTTGAAGGAAGAATACAAACTCGTAGTTATGATAACCAACAGGGACAAAGAGTTTATGTAACTGAGGTTATCTGTGATAGTGTTCAATTTTTAGAAACAAAAGCTGCTAGAGAGAGAAATCAAGCTCAAATGCAGCAACAACCACAAAATAATGATAATTTCTATGATATGAAAACAGTTGAATTAGAAAAAGAATTTGATAATTCGTTGAATACTTTCGATATCATGGAAGATGATATTCAGTTTTAATGAAAGGAGCTAAAAAAATGGCATTTAGAAAACAAAGAATGGGTAGAAGAAAAGTTTGCTACTTCACAAAAAACAAAATTACTTACATCGATTATAAAGATGTTGAATTATTAAAAAGATTTATCTCAGCTAACGGTAAAATTATTCCAAGACGTGTAACTGGTACAAGCGCTAAATATCAAAGACAATTAGCTACAGCTATCAAACGTGCTCGTCAAATGGCATTATTACCATACGTTGGTGAATAATAAGTATTAAAAACCTTGATTGATTCAAGGTTTTTTTGTTGTAACACAATAAAACCCCCAGCTAGGCTGGGGGTGTATAAAAGCTTTAGTGGAGTGATAATGAAAAACCTCCATGTTATAATATACTTGCGGCTACCAACTGCAAATAAAATAACACGGAGGAATGACAAATGAATAAACAATATTCAGATGACTTACATAGTTTATCACACACAAAATGGAGATGCAAATATAATGTAGTATTTGCACCAAAGTATAGAAGAAAAGCATTTTATGATGAAAGAAGAGTCGCAATAGGGGCGATATTAAGACAATTATGCGAATGGAAGGGAGTAAATATAATAGAAGCGGAAGTATGTATAGATCATGTACATATGCTGATAGAAATACCACCAAAATATAGTATTTCAGGATTTATGGGATTTCTAAAAGGGAAAAGTAGCCAAATCATATTTGAAAGATGGGCGAATGCAAGATATAAGTATAGACATCGAGAATTTTGGTGCCGAGGATATTATGTAGATACAGTGGGGAAAAATACAAAAAAAATTAGGGAGTATATCTCAAATCAGTTGAAAGAGGATCAAGAAGGGGAACAACTAACTCTGGATTTTGAAGACCCTTTTAAGGGTAAATAACGACAAGGTGCATGCGGTAGCCGTAAGGCATAAGGAATGTCTTCAGACATGCGCTTTGGGAGCAGGGCTATGCCCGCATAAGTAAAACCACCGGCTAGGCCGGTGGATATTTATTGGGTAAAGTCAATAATACAATATGACTTATATCAATTAAGCAGCAAGTATAATACATATATAGTTGTTTATACTTTTTTTGGTGTATCGTGTTAAACATAAAACATAGCATGCAACTTCACTAATAAAATAGCAAGATATACATCATAAACTGTAAACGAAAGCAAACTATGTAATGGTAATTAGTATATATGATGAGAGTATTATCTCTTATTGAGAGAGTATATAGGATAAAAAATCAATACTGAAGTAAGCCAAAAATATGAAAAGAATGATGAATTATTAAGACCGGTAATGTTATTATTTGGAATGAGTGGAAGAAGTGCAAAAGAGATAAAGGAAATACTGGAAAAAGAATATGGTTTTAAAATGAGTAATGAACTAAAAGAAGGAGTGGAAAATATGTGTAACTTAGCACAGGGATTAATAGTAGAAAATCAGGCAATAGGAAGAAAAATTGGAAAAAAGAGGGGCTGATAGAAGGAAGAAAAGCTGGTAAAACAGAAGGTTTGTTAGAAGGACGAGCTAAAGAAAAATATGAAATACTAATAAATTTATTAGAACAAACCAATATTTCATTAAAGCAAGTAATGAAAATAGTTGGATTAGTAAAGGAAGAAGAAATTAAAGAAATAACAGATAAATTAATAGCTGATTTATCATTAAAAGAAGGTTATATAAATGGAAGACCAACTAATATAACAATAGAAAGAATAATTGGTTAAATAAAGAAAGCTAGTACAATGTCATTAAGTATTTAGTGATGTTATACTAGTTTTTTATTATATAGTAGATTATTAAAATATTTTAGTTTATTTCTTAATTTAGGAAATCGATTGAAGACTAAGTTAAAGAAAATAAAATAATAAGTGTAGAAAATAAAAGAGGAGGTATGAGATATGAAAAAAGCAGCGGTTTTAGTAGCACCGGGATTTGAAGAAGGTGAAACTTTAACGATCGTAGATATTATTCGTAGAGCTAATTTACAATGTGATATGTTTGGATTTGATGATGTGGTAATGGGAGGACATGAAATTCAGGTACGTTGTGATAAAAGATTAAGTGAAGAAGTTATTGATTATGATATGGTTATTTTACCTGGGGGATATGATGGAGCGGCTAATTTAAGAGATAGTAAGCTGGTTATGAAGATACTTCAGGAAATGAATGAAAAAAATAAATATATTTGTGCAATGTGTGCAGCCCCAATTGCATTGGAAAAAGCAAATCTTTTAGTAGATAAAAATTATACAGCTTATATCGGGTATGATAAAAAAATTAAGCAAGGTCATTATCTTGAAGATAAGGTAGTAATTGATGGAAATATCGTAACAAGTCGAGGACCAGCTACTGCATATGCATTTGCATATAAGCTTGTGGATTTATTAGGTGGCGATTCTTTAGCGGTTAAAAAAAGAATGGTTTATTTCAATGCGTTTAATGTAAAGGAGGATGAGTAACATGGCAAAAGTTGCTGTATTGATGGCTGAAGGTTATGAAGAAGGAGAAACATTGACAATAGTTGATTTATTAAAAAGAGCAGGGATTGAATGTAGTACCTTTAGCTTTGGTAAGGAATTTGTTAAAGGAATGCATGGTATGTATATTAAGGCCGATAAAATATTTGGTGAAGAAGTTAAAGAATATGATATGTTAGTATTACCTGGAGGGAGACCAGGTGGAGCTAATTTAAAAAATAATCCAGATGTTATTAACATGGTTCGTTATTTTAATGAAAATAATAAATATTTAGCTGCTATGTGTTCAGGAACAATTGTTTTATCCGAAGCAAAAGTCATTGAAGGAAAAAAAGTAACGGGTTATACTGGTTATGAAGATAAATTAATTGGTGGTCGATTTGTTGATGATGTAGTTGTTTTTGATCAAAATATCGTGACAAGTCAAGGACCAGCGACTCCTTATCCATTTGCATTTAAAATTGCTGAGGTTTTTGGAAAAGATGTAACGGAAATGAAAGAAAGATTAATGTATAATTTTGCTGGTGGAAAATAGAAAGTGAGTGATAGAGGATGATCTATGATAAATTACCAATTGTATTTTTAAGTACTATTGCTAGTGAAAAGAAAGATTCAACAAATAGCCAGATTGCATCATATATACTAGATCATCTTGATGAATTACAAAATATTGGCATTAAAAAGATGGCATCTGAATGTAGTGTTGCAATTAGCTCAATTTCTCGATTTTGTAAAGAAATTGGTTTAAGAGATTTTGCGGAATTAAAAGAATTACTACTGTCGACAGATTTATATTTTGAAGAACAATCTACTTTAAAATCACCTCAAGATCGTTTACATGACTATAGTAAAAAAGTTAAACAAAGTATTGAAATGGTTGAAGCTTCCATAGATATGGATGCTATAGCGGATTTATGTGATGATATTTATAAATATCAAAGGGTAGCGATTTTTGGATTATTGAAAGCAGGAGCAGTTTCTCTTAATTTACAAGGAGATTTATTAATGCTTAGAAAACAGGTATATACTAATATTTCATATCAACAGCAAATGGAATATATAATGTCCGCTAACGAAGATGATCTTATTATAATTTTTTCTTATACCGGTTCATACTTTGACTATCAAGAGATAAGAGCTTTAAAAAACAAATTAAAGATACCTAAAATCTGGTTTATTTCCAGTGAAAAGAGTGAATTTCCAACTTTTTTAGATCGAATAATTACATTTAAATCTTTACAAGATCAAAATAGTCATCCTTATCAGTTACAGTTTATTGCTAGTTTGATTGCGCAAGAGTATTCTAGAAAGCACAAGTTTAAATAACTTGTGTTTTTATATATTTTAAATAAAATTAAATACCATTTCTTAATTTAGAAAATCAATAGCTAATATAAAAGATATTAGCTATATTAAAAAAAGAAATGGAGGTAAAAAAGTATATGGATAATAAAAACAATCAAAAATCAGAATCTTTTATACTTGCTAGTTTATTAGCTATTGTAGGTGGTTTTTTAGATGCTTATACATTTTGTTGTCGTGATAAAGTTTTTGCTAATGCCCAAACTGGAAATATTGTTAGAGTTGGAATTACTCTAGCCAATGGTGAATATTATAAAACGCTAAGATATTCAATTCCAATATTGGCTTTTTCGATTGGAGTATTACTTGCTATGTATATGAGAAATAAGAGTTATTCTAAATGTCATTGGCGTCAGGTAGTTTTATTTTTTGAAGCAATGATTATTGTAATTGTAAGCTTTATACCTATGAATAATATTTTAAATATTATATCAAACATACTTATTTCTTTTTTATGTGCAATGCAGGCCGAGAGTTTCCGAAAAGTTTTGGGGAAACCATTTTCATCAACTATGTGTACTGGAAATTTAAGAAGCGGGACAGAATATTTATATAATGCTTTGGCTAGTAAAGATTACAAACTACTAAAAAATATGATGCAATATCTATTGATCATTATTTCTTTTATTAGTGGAGCGTTTATAGGAGTATTGATCACTAATGCATTATTAGAAAAAGCTATTCTAATATCTTTAATACCATTATTTATTTCAATCTATATTATGTCAGATAAAATAAATTATGGTATATAAATAAAATATTATTAAAATTACTCCATTATCTAATCTTTAAATAATGGAGTTTTATAAATTATAAAACGATAAGCTATCTTAACTACTTACCAAAATTAAACAAATTTTGTTTATCATTAATATTACAATTAGGTAGATGAGTAATATCATTGTTTAGTAACAAGGATAAAATATATTCAATATCTTCATCGAAAGAAATTACGTTTGTTTCATTTCCAGGCATTGGTTGAGGAAAATCTTTATTAAAGCGAATTAAATGAGCATTTTTATATTGATATACTATTTTTTCAAAAGGATAACGAATAATACCAGGGGTATTAAACCCCACTCCCAATTCTAAAAAGACAACATTATGTTCAAGGGCATTTTTTAAAAACTGGTTATAATCATGATTTTGTTTATACCATGTTTTTGTAGTAACAAAATATTGATCTTTGTGAACATGAATATCCATTTTTCCATTACAAACTGGACAAACAGGAACAAGCGTAACTGGTATTTTACAATTTTTTGTTTGATGAACCATAGAATCAATGAGCTGATGATTATAGTATACTTTATCATGACAACCATTTTTACACTGCAAATATATATAATTACCCTGGACTTCAAAATACTTTTGCATATCAAAGCCATTAATATTAAATTGATTATCAGCATTAGTAGTAATTATAAAATATTTTTTATGTTCAATAAGTTTTAATAATTTTTGATAAACAGGGGTAGGTTTTGTATCATAAGTATTACACTTAATCATCCTTGCCCAATAAGCCCATTTTTCTTCTTCAGTTTTAAAATTATAAAAAGTACCACTATACATATCGTGGATGTTATATTGTTTTTCAAAATCATCGAAATATTGATTAAAACGTTTACCACCATAATGAAAACCCGCTGCTTCTGATAAACCTGCTCCAGCTCCGATAATAATATAATCACTATTTGCTATTAATTCTTTTGTTTTATTGATACGTTCATTAAAATTATTCATAAATAAACCTTTTTAATATTTATAAATACGTGATTTTCTTTCTTTGATTGCAGTTTTCCCTTTTGGATAACCAACAATAATATGATAAAAAGCACGATATTTTTTTAGTATCAATTCCCTTTTTTTCTAGTAGCGCTTTACCAAAGTCACTATTCATCGTTAAAGCGGCCCGTGAAATCATACAACTTCCAAGTCCCAATGCATGAGCCATTAGCATCATATTTTGACAAGCAACACAACAATCTGCTTCGCTAAAGATAAAATCTTTTGGACCTAATAAAGTAATTACTGTAGGAGCCCCATATAAGGCACTTTTAATATCAGGGTTATCTATTATACTTGGCTGTTCTTTACTTACGTATCGACCTTTGACTACGTGTGCAACTTGGCGACTGATTTTTCCTAATTGTTCATTAATTTGTTTATCTTCAAATGTTCGATAGCTTCTACGCGTTTTTATTAATTCTAATAATTCATCTGGATTCATAATTATAACCTCCAATTTAATAATTTTATAAAAATATTTAATCAATTACTTTCCAGCACTGTGGATCAGGTGCATACATATTATGGCTATAGCCATAGCTTACTGCAGGACAGCCACGACAAAATCTAAACAATTCACATTTTTTACATTTTTCAAAATTTTCATATTGGCGATATTTTTCATATTTTTGATCATGGAACCATTCATATAAAGATTTTTCTTGAATATTTCCAACATAGCTCTCCATTCTACGACAAGCATAAATTTTGCCATCTGGTAAAATCGTCATATGATGGCTACCACAATGACATCCATCGTAAATAGTATTTTGATCAAGTTCATTAGGGATAGTAATAATTCCCTTTTCATATAAATACAAAGTCCATAAGTGGTCCTTTAGATTAAAAGAAGTATGGCTATCTTTATATTGTTCAAATTTTTGCCAACAAATATCTAAAAAATTTTTATATTCCAAAGGTGCTATATGAGTACTTTTTTCCAAGCTGGTAGGACAATAACGACCAAAGGCAAAGACATCAACATTATATTTAACTACTAAGTCAATAAGATCAGGTATTTCTTTAATATTTGTACCAGAAACAGTTGCCATAATTGCAACTTTAATATTAGCTTTTTTTAAGCAGCTGATTTTTTCTAGGGTAATATCAAAAGATCCTGGTTTTCTAAAATAATCATGGGTATCTTTTAGGCCATCTAAAGATAATTGGTATTTTTGACAGCCATAATATTTTAATTTTTTACATACTTCATCGTTAAGGTGAAACGGATTACCTAAAATAGCAAAAGCAATATTATGCTTTTTAAATAATTCTAATATTAACCAGAATTTAGAATGCAAAATAGGACCACCTGTTAAATAAATATATGGTATCTTATTTTCTTTTGCACACATATCTTCGATCATCATTAAAGTTTTTTCAATTTGTGGATATGGCGTTTCTAATAATTTAAGATCTTTATTATCCGAAAAGATATAACAGTGTTTACATCTTTGGTCACAATAGTCGGTAATATGCCATTGATAAGCAAAATATTCTTTCATATAGTCCTCATTCCTTTCTTTTAAAGATCACATCATTTTGAAATGAGGTGATTGATTTTATTCACCTGCGCCACAAGCACTGCCACAAGCTGTAGGTTTTTCTTCAGGTTTTTCATCTTCACCAGCACCACAAACACTACCACATGAAGATGCAAATACATTTTTTAAAACTTTGTTTGCTGATGTCATAGTTTTATATTCATTATTTGTAGACCATTTCATTTATCTCACCTCCTAGTAACTATCTTAATTAGAATTTTTTATTTTGTTAAGAAGGTACTTTTTTGTGTTATAGTTACTTTTTGGTTAGAATTTAGCTATTATGCTAGATAGGATAAATAAAAAAATTTTTTATATTAATATCTATAAATGTAATAATTGACATTACATTTAAAAATATATAATATATACATAGAAAGGGGAGCTATTTATGCAAATTTCAAGTCGATTTACAATTGCAGTTCATATATTTGCGTGTATTGATACATTTGAAAAAGATCAAAAAATTACAAGTGATTTTTTATCCGCAAGCATTAACGTTAATCCAGTAATTATTAGAAAAATACTTTCTTCACTTAAAAAAAGTGGTCTTATTAATGTATTGCGAGGAACCGGTGGAACAACAATTGCTAAACCATTAGATCAAATAACTTTATTAGATATATTTCAGTCAGTAGAATGTCTTGAAGATGGTAAACTTTTTCATTTTCATGAAAATCCTAATGCCAATTGTCCAGTAGGTAAAAATATTCATAGTATTTTAGATGATAAATTATTAAGGGTTCAAAAAGCTATGGAAAATGAATTAGCCTCTATTACATTAGAAGATGTTATTAATGATACAAGGTATTATGTAAAAAATAATGGTTGAAATTAGTAATCTTAGATGATTACTTTTTTTATTTTATTTATTGTAATCATTGACATTACAACAAAATAAGGTTATATTATAGATGTAATAAAAATAGTTACAATGAAAGAGGGAGCGAATATGAAAGAAAAATTGTGGGCAAAAGAATACTTATTTTCACTATTATTAGTATTTGGGGTTAATATGGGATATGCCCTATTAAATTCTGTTATGGCCATTTATGGAACAGTTTTAACTTCATCTAGTGTAATGGGTGGCTATATGATAACAGTATTTATGATATCAGCATTATTTGTTAGATTATTTATTAAAAAGTTAAACGAAAAATTTAGTAATAAGGTATTGTTGATATTTGGATTATGTTTAACGGTTATCGCTTCAATAGGTTATTGTCTAGCTAATGACATTGTCACTTTTCTTATTTTTAGAATGATTCATGGTTTTGGTTTTGGAATAAGTTTAACTTGTGCCACTGCTATTAGTAATGAATATGTACCTAGTTCTAGATTAAGTGAAGGAGTTGGCTTTACATCTTCTGCTAATACTATTGCTAATGCGATTGGACCAACAATTGCTTTGGAAATATTAGGTGAAAAATATACTAACTTTTTTACATTATTTGCAGTATTATTAATTATTTCAGCTGTTATATTTGGTTTATCATTATTTGTAAAAAGTAATACAAAGGCTCAAAAAGTAAATAATGAACATCAATCATATAATGGCGTTATTATTGCTTGTGTATTCTTTTTAGCAACGTTTTGCCAAGGAGCAGTGAATAGTTTTTTAACTTCATATACAAAAGAATTGAATTTTGGCAATATTGGATTATTTTTTACACTTATGGCTATCGTAACTTTTATTTCAAGATTTTTTTCAAGAAAAATACAGAATATATTTGGATTAAAAAAATTAAGTTTTATTTTATCAATAATAATGGCAGTAAGCATTGCTTTAATAGCTTTCATTCAAAATGAATTTCAACTATTTTTATTAGCGATTCCATTAGGGTTGTCAACGGGATTACTTTTTCCAATATTCAATTATCGAATTATCCAGACTGTTGATCCATCACAGTTTGCTTTTGCAACATCAATATATTATTGTGGACTTGATATTGGATATGGATTAGGAGCAGTTGTTTGGGGTTATGTTAGTCAATTCTTTGGTTATCAAGTTCTTTATGTTGTTGCTGCTTTATTGATAGTCGTAACGATTGTTTTTGATCAAATTGTTTATCAAAAAGTTAATTAAAAGCAAAAGGTATTAAGGAGGTTTAAGATGGAAATACAAGAGATACTTAACATCTTACAAAAAGAAATTCACACCACAATAATAGCTACTGTTGATGATAAAGGAAATCCATATACATGTGCTATTGATATCATGTTAGTAGAAGATAATAAATTGTATTTTTTAACAGCACGGGGAAAATCATTTTATCAAAGATTAATGAATAGACCATATATTGCATTAACAGGACTAAAAGGCGAAGATACTATGTCATCTGTTGCGATATCTTTACAAGGACAGGTAAGAAATATCGGTCATAATAAATTAGCGGAAATCTTTGAAAATAATGAGTACATGAAAAATATTTATCCTAGTCTTGAAGCTAGGGAGGTATTGGAAGTATTTGAAATCTATAGTTTTACTGGTGAGTACTTTGACTTAAGTCAAAAACCAATTTATCGTCAGAGTTTTGCTTTCCAAAAAGAAAGCCATGATAATAATTATTTTGTATCTAAAAGCTGTAATGGCTGTCAAAAATGTTATGATGTTTGTCCTCAACGATGCATCGATATATCTAGAATACCAGTAACAATTAAGCAGGAACACTGTTTACATTGTGGTAAATGTAAAGAAATATGTCCACAAAAAGCAATTATCCAGGTTTAATGAAAGAAAGGTGAAGTGTAATGTTTGGTCATGAGTATTTGAATTATTCACAACAATTAAAAAATCTAGCTAATCATATAAAAGAATGTGAAGCAATTATTATAGGGGCTGGATCTGGTTTATCATCAGCAGCTGGATTGACTTATTCCGGTGAACGTTTTAATAAATATTTTTCTGATTTTATTAATAAATATCATTTAACAGATATGTATTCAGCTGGCTTTTATCCTTATGAATCATTAGAAGAATATTGGGCTTACTGGTCAAGACATATTTATTATAATCGTTATATTGATGCCCCTAAAGATACTTATCAAAAACTATTACAGTTAGTTAAGGATAAAGATTATTTTGTATTGACCACTAATGTAGATCACCAGTTTCAAAAAGCTGGTTTTGATAAAAAACGATTATTTTACAGCCAAGGTGATTATGGCTTATGGCAATGTTCTAAGCCTTGTCATCAAAAAACATATGATAATAAAGAAATCGTAGAAAAAATGTTATTACAACAAAAAGATTTAAAAATACCATCATCATTAATACCATATTGTCCTAAATGTGGTGCTTTCATGACTATGAATTTAAGATGTGATCAAACCTTCGTCCAAGATGAAGGCTGGTACCAGGGACAATTTAGATATAATGATTTTATTAATAAACATAGAGATTTAAAAAAAATATATTTAGAATTAGGGGTTGGTCAAAATACACCAGTAATTATTAAATACCCGTTTTGGAATTATACTAATAGTAATAAAAAAGCAACATATGTATGTATCAACTATGGTGAAAGTTTTTGTCCTGATGAAATAAAGAAACAAGCTATTTTAATCAATGGTGATATTGATCAGGTTATTAATGATTTATTATTAGAGCTGGAGGGATGATTATGAATCAAAATGAACGTTTAGTCTATCTTATCAAATATCTATGTAAAGAAAGAAATGTTGATATTGAAATGCCTGAGAGTCATGATGAACTTTTTCAGCTTTATCGTTCTTTAGTGAATATTCGCGAAGCTAAACCAATAGCACAAGAATTTTTGAAAGTTCAAGATCAAATGTTACAAGAAGAAAATAAAAATAAGGGCATTGTATCATTTGATGATGTAGAAGAAAATATTATTGTTTGGCAAGGAGATATTACTCGTTTAAAAGTTGGAGCAATTGTTAATGCAGCAAATAATCAAATGGAAGGTTGCTTTGTTCCTGGGCATCATTGTATTGACAATGCTATTCACAGTTATGCAGGGGTTCAATTAAGGAATGATTGTCATCAAATGATGCAAAGACAAGGTTTTTTAGAGCCAACCGGTAAAGCTAAAATAACTAAAGCTTATAATTTACCGTGTGATTATATTTTACACACCGTTGGACCAATTATTAGAGGTCATGTAAGTAAAAAAGATGAGCAGCTTTTAGCATCATGTTATGAAAGCTGTTTAAGGTTAGCTGAACAATATCAGCTTAAAACAATTGCTTTTTGTTGCATCTCAACAGGTGTTTTCCATTTTCCTCAAGAATTAGCTGCTGAAATTGCTATTAAAACAGTTAAAGAATTTTTAAAAGATTCTTCAATAGAAAAAGTAATTTTTAATGTTTTTAAAGATGAAGATTATGCAATATATAATAAATTATTACAATAAAATAATTATTATTAATAAAAGTATCACAAATTAACGTGATACTTTTTAGCTATAAAATATATTAATTAAATCAGCATGCATCAAAGTTATACTTTTATAAATTATTGATATTTTACTTTTCAGATTTTGAAATTAAAATATTTTTATAAAAAATCAGTTGACTTGAAGTTAACTATAAATACTAAAATATATACACTAGATCGCGTGTTGGCAATTTTAATGGAGTATATTATATTAAATAATGGTGTGAAAATGCCTAAATTAGGTTTTGGAACAATCAATCAGTTTGGTGATCAAATTATTGATAACGTTGCTTTTGCATTAAATAATGGTTATCAGCTTATTGATACCGCTAATAGATACGGCAATGAAGTAGAAGTTGGAAAGGGGTTAAAAAAAAGGAAAAGCTCGTGAAGATTATTTCTTGGAAACAAAACTTGGACCAACATTATATGAAAATGATCAAGCAATTGATGACACTTTAAAAAGATTAGATGTTGACTATTTGGATTTAATGATTTTACATCATCCAGTTAACAACTATATTTATGCTTATAAAATGTTAGAAAAGGCATATAAAGAAGGTAAAATTAAAGCGATTGGTTTATCAAATTTCCCAGTAGAAAAAATTCAGGAAATATTAGATAACTGTGAAGTAGTACCAGCTGTTATGCAAGTAGAATGTCATCCTTATTATCCAGCAGAAGCTGTAAAAGAATTTTGTGATGAGCATAATATTGCTTTACAATCATGGTTCCCTTTAGGACATGGTAATGATGAAATGCTGAATGATGAAGTTTTTGTAAATTTAGCTAATAAATATCAAAAAACAACAGTACAAGTAATTTTAAGATGGCATACCCAAATGGGATTTGGATTAGTTCCAGGTAGCAAATCAACAGATCATATTAAAGAAAACGCTGAAATTTTTGATTTTACTTTAACTGATGAAGAAATGGCTTTAATTGCTACTGTTAATAAACATCAGCCATTTTACCAAGTTACTAAAGAATCATTACAAAAATTAGCAACTACAAAATGTAATTTTGAAGAATAATAACGAGGTGAGTGCAATGGAATATGTAACATTAAGTAATGGTATTAAAATGCCAATATTAGGATTTGGAGTTTTTAGAGTTCCAGATAAAAAAGAATGTCAAGAATCTGTATATCAAGCTATTAAAGCAGGGTATCGTTTAATTGATACAGCTGCTTCATACACTAATGAAGATGCTGTTGGAAAAGGTGTTAAACAAGCTATTGATGAAGATATTTGTAAACGAGAAGATTTATTTATTACTTCTAAATTATGGGTTCAAGATATGAAAGATTATGATGCAGCTAAAAAAGG